>CANJDY010000082.1 GCA_947472635.1 Chitinophagaceae bacterium | reverse complement strand
GCAATTAATCAATCAAGTCACAACTGGAAAATTCACCGTCACCAATCTTGAATGTATTGATGAAATAAATAACCTAGTTTATTTTTCAGCAAGAAGCAGAGAGAATACTGCCAGAAAAGATTTTTATAGTGTACAGCTGAATGGTACAAATCTTCAGCGTTTAACTTTTGGGGAGTACAATCATTCATTGATTAACCTATCGCCCAATGCTAGCTACTTCATTACTACTTATAGCAATGCTTCCACGCCCGAAAAAATGACTTTAGTCAACAGTCATGGAAAAATTATTAAAGAACTAGGCGATAGTAAGGCGGCAGGTTTTGATAATGTAAACATGGCTACAACAGAATTTCTCCGTGTTAAAAGTGATGACGGTTTATTTGATTTGCCGATGAAAGTGACCTGGCCGATTCATATGGATCCAACAAAGAAATACCCGGTACTTATTTCAATTTATGGTGGGCCAGATGCTGGAACCTGCTGGGATAGTTGGACATTAACAGGAACTCAACAATGGTATGCCAAGGAAGGTTTAATTCAAGTGATAATGGATCATCGGGCTAGTGGGCATTTCGGAAAAGAAGGGGTTAATTATATGTACCGTGATTTAGGACATTGGGAACTGATTGACTATGCCACGATGGTACAATGGCTGATTGCCAATAAGCAGGCAGATCCAACAAAAATTTGTATAGCCGGCTTTAGTTATGGTGGCTATATGGGAGCTCTTGCCTTAACAAAAGGAGCTGGGGTGTTTACCCATGCGATGGTAGGTGGGCCAGTTACTGACTGGACGCTGTACGACTCTCACTATACCGAACGATTCATGGATCTTCCATCAGAAAATCCGGAGGGCTATAAAACTGGTAATGTGATGAATTATGTTGACCAATACAAAGGGATGATGCAAATCGTACATGGAGAAATTGACGATAATGTACACATGCAAAATAGCATTCAGCTAATCAGCAAATTACAGGATGCCAAAAAAGTTTTCGAAATGATGGTCTATCCAGGTGGAAGACATGGATGGCCTGGCAATAAGGGAATGCATTTTCAAAATTTAAAAACACAGTTTATCTATAAATATTTACTAGAGAAACCAGTGAATGAATGGCTAATGAAATAAAATGTTTTACATAAATAGATCATTGTATAGTTGCGCACCTGGCACCACGGAGTATTTGCTTAAATCAGTGATGCCTTCCATCGCCAATACCGCTTCGTCAATAAAAGTATTCCCTGTACATTGGGTAGAATTTTTCGATAAAATATAATAGGCTGCATCAGCCATAATATCCGGTGTACGACTCATGTTCATTAACATTTGCCCGCCCAACAGATTTTGAACAGCGGCTGTAGCAATAGTTGTTTTGGGCCAAAGGGTATTTGACGCGATATTGTATTTTTTTAACTCTGCTGCAAGCCCCAAGGCAATCATAGTCATATTGTATTTGCTGATCGTATAAGCTAAATGATTGGCAAACCATTTCATATCCATGTTAATGGGTGGAGATAAATTGATGATATGCGGATTGGCAGCCTGCTTTAAAAAAGGAATGCAGGCTTTGCAAACAAAAAAAGTTCCACGTACATTGATGTCATACATTAGGTCAAACCGCTTGGGTTCCGTTTGTTCTGTATTAGTCAAAGAAATTGCTGAAGCATTGTTGATCAAAATGTCAATGCCCCCAAATTTTGCTACCGCCTGGTCTACTACCTGCTGTACCTGGTCTTCAAAACGAATATCACATTGCACCGCAAGGGCCTTTCCTCCGGCTGCCTCCATTTCTGCCGCAGCAGAAAAGATAGTCCCCCCCAGTTTTGGATTTTCTTCCACACTTTTGGAAGCAATCACAATGTTGGCACCCTCTTTAGCAAGGCGTAAACCAATTGCTTTCCCAATACCACGGGAGGCCCCTGTAATGAGGACTGTTTTATTTCGAAATGACATAACGTATGTTTAAAAGTCTTCTAATAGTAAATCTATTGCTAAAGATACTAATCATTTACTGGATATTTTTTTCGAAGGGCCTTAAACTTCAGCTGCAGAAAATATATTTTGATAAAAGACTAAACAAAATCATTATTTAATTAAACGTTTGTTTAATTTTGTAAATTCTAAAACTAAGATTGGGTGGAATTGAATGATAAACAAATACAAATCATTGAAACAGCAGAGCGCCTCTTTGCAGAAAGGGGCTTTGATGGAACCTCTGTGAGAGATATCGCCCATGAAGCAGGGGTAAATATAGCTATGATCTCTTATTACTTTGGGTCAAAAGAGAAGTTAATGGAAGCGTTGCTAGAATGGAGGGTGGGAAGTATAAAAATTAGAGTGGAAAGTTTAATTAAGGACGAACGCTTCACTCCAATAGAAAAAGTCAATATGCTCATTGATGAGCATATTGACCGGGCAATGCAAAAGCAATCCTTTCATAAGATTATGGTAAGCGTTCAGGTGACCAACAAAAACCCTGCGATTTTGAAAGCAGCCAACAAAGTGAAACTACGCAATGCTAAAGTAATTGCAGAACTAATCAAAGATGGTCAGAAAAAAGGATTGTTTAAGAAAAAAATTGACCTGATATTTATGCTCAACACATTGGTAGGTACCGTCAACCAAAGTATGATGAGCCTTGACTATTATAGAGAATTCAATGGCCAATTGGATATGCCAGAAGAGGCATTTCTACTTACCATTAAAAGGAAATTAAGTATACATATCAAAACATTATTCAAAGCAATATTAACCAATGAATCATAAATTGAAATTAGTAGCAAGCGCTTTTTCGATATTAGCCCTTTTGATGGCAACCGGTCTACAAGGTCAGACCATACGGAAAATCACTTTACAGGAAGCGATTGATTTAAGTATAACCAATAGCCATCTACTGAAAAATAATTCTGCCAAAATTGATGAGGCGGTAGCCGCTGTAAAAGAAGCCAATGAAAGAAAGTTGCCTGATTTCAAAATTAGCGGCTCTTGGCTTTATCTGCCCATAACCCCTAATATTAGTTTGAAAACTAATTCAAATAATAGTGGAGGGAGCAACCCGACTGTATCTCAGGCTATGTACAGTACCACTGGTATATCCTTACCGCTCTTTACAGCAGGAAAACTAGATTATGGGATCCAATCTGCCAAGTACCTTGAACAAGCTGCTAGATTGGATGCAGATGAAAACAAAGAAGCGGTTATTTTTAACAGTATCAGTGCCTTTAGTAATTTATACAAAGCCAGAGCCGCGGTGTATTTAGTAAAAGAAAGTTTAGAGCAGTCCAACCAGCGGGTCAGGGATTTTTTGAACCTTGAAAAAAATGGCTTGCTGGCAAGAAATGATTTACTTAAAGCTGAACTTCAATCTTCCAAAATAGAGCTAACATTACTGGATGCTGAAAATAACTTGAAATTAGCTAGCGTGAATATGGCATTAATGCTCGGCCTGCCAGAACAAACCATTTTACTACCTGATTCTGCCAGTCTTATAAAAACAACTAAGGCAAAACAAATGGAAGAATATGAGCAACAGGCCCTCTTAGGAAGAAAAGAAATAAGTTCGCTATCCCTGCATAAAAAAATTGCAGCGCTAGGTGTACAATCTGTAAAAACAGACTACTACCCAACTGTGGCATTAACAGCGGGGTACATCGCAGCAAATATTCCCGGCTTTTTAACCATCACCAATGCGGTC
This sequence comes from Chitinophagaceae bacterium, assembly GCA_947472635.1. The sequence continues at coordinate 5,708 of CANJDY010000082.1, read as the reverse complement.
AACGTGGGTTTAGGGGTTACATACAATCTTTCCTCCATATGGAAAACAAAGACCAAATTAGCCCAAGCAGGAGCCAGGGTTCAGCAAATAACAGCTAGCGAATTAATGCTTAGTGACCATATCCGACTAGAAGTTAATGAGGCGTATCAAGGTTATTTGCTAAGTCAAAAAAAGATAGCCGTATACCAGAAGGCGGTGGAACAGGCTACAGAAAATTTCCGCATTATCAAAAATAAATATAACAATACCCTAGCTACCGCAACTGATTTACTGGATGCAGATATAGCACAACTACAAACCAGACTCATGCTGGTAGGGGCTTCTGCTGATGCAGTGGTTGCGTTCAATAAATTATTGCAAACCGCTGGCATTTTAATCACTCAATAAAAAAATTACCCCTAATTATAAAAGATATTTTATGCAACAAAATTCAAAAGAGTCAACCATGCAATCTGAAAAAGTAATAGTAGAAGCCAAAAAAAAGAAAAGCAACGTTTTTGCAATCGTATTGATAGCGCTAGTGTCGGCTGGTGCTTGGTTTGGCATTTCCAAATACCAATATAATCTCCACCATGAAGATACCGATGACGCCCAAATAGAAGCCAATATCAGCCCAGTAATTCCAAGGGTGGCGGGGTTTGTAAAAGAGGTGCGCGTAAAAGATAATCAAATGGTTCAGAAAGGAGACACCCTTTTAATATTGGATGACCGAGATCTTGCAGTAAAAGTACAACAGGCTGAAGCTTCATTGGCAACCGCAGAAGCTAGCTTACTTGCTGCACAAAATACAACCAACGCGTCAAAGGCTACTATCACCAGTACCCAATCTGGTATTGCAACAGCGGATGCGCAAATTGATGCGGCTAAAGTTACATTATGGAGAACCACCCAAGATTTTAATCGATATGATAATTTAATTAAAGATCATTCAATAACCCAACAACAATTTGAACAGGCGGTAGCTGCCAAACAAATAGCAGAAAAACAGTTACAAATTTTGATTCAGCAAAAAAACCAAGTGTCCAAGCAAACGGCTGCAGTTACTTCTCAAAGTAATGCCACGTCGTCACAAATAGATATTGCGGGTGCCATCATCAAACAGCGACTGGTAGATGTGGCAGATGCTAAACTCAATCTTTCCTATGCCGTAGTAGTTGCCCCGGCAACAGGTTTGGTGTCTAAAGTAAATGTTCAGGAAGGACAATTTTTGCAACCGGGACAATCCCTATTCAGTATAGTTTTGAGCAGCGATAGTTGGATCATCGCCAACTTCAAGGAAACTCAGTTTGAAAAAATGAGGGTCGGGCAAAAGGTAACGGTACTTGCAGATGCTTTTCCAGGTCATTCTTTTGATGCTAGGCTTGCATCCTTCTCGCCAGCCACCGGTTCTCGCTTTGCTTTATTACCCCCAGACAATGCCAGTGGTAATTTTGTAAAAGTAGTGCAACGCTTACCTGTTAAGATTGAGTTTGCCAATCCATCAGATTCTCTCGTCAAACAATTAAGACCCGGCATGAATGTAACAGTAGATGTGCATCTTTAAAAAATAACCTGATGCAATTGATGAACCTCTTTTATCAAAGAAAAATCAACTGCTCAATTTAAATTTTTTATTTCTGCTTCTTTACAAATTGGGTTAAAAAAATATAGTATGCAACAGATGGATTCTTTGGTAGAATATGGATCAAGAAGGGTGATTATCACCATCACTGCCATATTTTGTGCACTGCTGGAAATTGTAGATACCACCATTGTAAATGTTGCACTCAATGATATGCGAGGAAGTTTGGGGGCTACTTTAACGGAAGTGGCTTGGGTAATCACAGCCTATGCAATTGGCAACGTAATCATCGTTCCAATGACGAGCTGGCTTTCTCAACAATTTGGTCGACGCAATTATTTTGCAGCTTCCATTATCCTCTTTACTCTATGCTCTTTTTTATGTGGAAATGCCTCGGGTATCTGGGAGCTAGTACTCTATCGTTTTTTACAGGGTATTGGTGGTGGCGCCCTGTTGGTAACATCACAAACCATCATTACAGAAAGTTATCCTCCTGCTAAAAGAAGTATGGCACAAGCCATTTATGGATTAGGAGTAATTATTGGCCCCACATTAGGTCCGCCATTAGGAGGTTATATTGTAGACCATGCTTCATGGCCTTACATTTTTTATATCAACATCCCTATTGGAGTTATTGCCACCTTACTAACGCTTCAGTTTGTACGCAGCCCAAAATACGGTGAAAAAAGTATTGCAAGTGATATTGATTGGCTGGGCATTGGTTTATTGGCCATCACTGTTGGCTCACTACAATATGTACTTGAAAAGGGTCAGGATGATGATTGGTTTAACAGCAATCTAATTATATACCTTGCAGTTGCTGCAGTGTTAGGTTTATTCTTTTTTATCTGGCGGGAAACTAGTTACAAAAGTCCAATTGTGGAATTGCGGGTTCTAAAAAATGGTAATCTTAGAGTGGGCACCATCCTTTCTTTCATTATGGGATTTGGATTGTACGGCTCTACCTTTATCATTCCCTTATATACTCAATCCATTCTAGGTTGGACAGCCCAGCAGGCAGGAATGCTAATGGTCCCAGCTGCATTGACAACTGCATTTATGATGCCGATGATTGGCAAATTATTGCAAAAAGGAGTTCCGCAACAATACCTAGTAGCAGGGGGCATGGTGCTATTTTCGATCTTTACATTTTGGGGGTATTTTGTAGTCACCCCCGACACTGATTCAGAATCATTTTTCTGGATGCTGATTGTTCGCGGATTAGGTATGGGAATGCTTTTTATTCCCATAACTGCTCTATCGCTTTCCACTTTGAAGGGTCAGCAAATAGGTCAGGGTGCTGCATTTACAGGAATGATGCGCCAGTTAGGCGGGTCGTTTGGGGTAGCATTAATTACTACTTTCATGGCTAGGCAAAATATGATTCATAGAAGCGCCCTTGTTAGCAAACTAGATGTCAATAATCCCTATGTTCAACAAAGAGTGAAAGCCATCCAACATAGCTTTATCAGTAAAGGAATTAATTCAGATGCTGCATTAAAAAGTAGTTACTCAGCCATGGATCATATTGTCACCAAACAAGCTGCAGTATTGTCTTATATGGATGTGTTCTTTTACCTAGGAGTTATTTTTTTGATATGCGTACCGTTTGTTTTGATGGTAAAAGGAAATAAAAAGGCCGCTGGCGCTTAACAAACCATTTTCTTTATGAGGTAAAGTAACTCTCGTTAAAGCCAACCATTACTTTGCCGTTCATTTCTATTACCGGCCGCTTGATAATACTCGGATATTGCACCATTAATTGTATGGCCACTTTTTCATTGTTTACCAATTGCTGATCCCCAAGTGGCAAACTGCGCCAAGTGGTACTTTTTTTATTTAGCAAAACTTCCCAGCCAATCGCTTTACACCATTCTGCAAGCTTCTCTGATTGAATGCCAAATTTTTTATAATCAAAAAAATCAACCTGGATATTTTTTTTCTTATACCAGTCAAGGGTCTTTTTTACGGTGTCGCAATTGGGTATTCCGTATACAGTAATTGTAGCCATTTTCAATAAGTTGTTACATTTTATGCACTCAAGTAATTACAATTGATGGGATTTTTTGATGACGAGCCAATTGGTAATACTATTATTTTACAATGCTTGTTTGGGCTAATTTGGAAATTGAGCAGCTGGCACTTTTAAAAAACCTACGGGTTGAATGATATGCCATTCCTTAAAATCTTGTTGTGCCTCCATTCCAATTCCATCAATAATTTGGGTTCTGGTGCGGATGCGCACTGGCTTATCTGTATAAAACTCTGCGCCGGTTCTTTTTAGGTCCCAATTCAGTTCGTTACAATAAAGGGTATCACCCAATACATTGATTACCCGTACGCTATCTTTTAAAAAAACATTGCTTTGGCTTTCTTTGTATTTTGCGTATTTGGCATCCAGTTTGCTCTCCACCTTACCTTCTGCATTAAAAAAATCTACATGGATGGTTGAAGGAAATTCAATATAAGGAACCGTATCCTGCACCCTATACATCAACGGACTTATTAATACAGCTTTCTTCCTGCCCCCCAAGGAGTAATTTACTATTACCTTTTTTGCCTCTTCCACCCCTACCTTTTTTGCATCCAGCTCTTTGATTGCCTTGATGTCATTCTCACAACCATATAAAAAAAAGCAGCCTATTAGTAAGGCTGCCAAAAAATTTATATTAGATAACGGAGTGAACATATTGTAAGGAAAATGATTATTGATATTTAATTCTTCCGAACCAGATATCACTTAAAGAAAAACCTACGCTGATGCGAACGGTACTTTCACGAAGATTTGTTTTCTTATCACCACGACTTCCAAACTCAATCGCAGTATTTAATATAGAGCTTTGCGTTTCATAATAACTTTTTCTGAGTTTTAAAGGAAAAGCTGCGCCAAATGAAAATCCATATTCTGGAAGGGTATTGGTTACTTTTATATAATCGGGTCCATAATAAAACCCGAAGCGGTATTTTACAAAACTGAAATATTTCTTAAATGAAGTATTGTCTTTTAAAGGGAAATATTCAGTACCTACTCTAAGCTTCCAGCTTTTTTGCACCAATTCCGTTTGGCCAAAATAGCGATAATCCTGCCATTGGGTACTTTCAACATCAACTCCAAATAACCAGTTCATGGTTTGGTAAGTAACCCCCATTCCTAGGGAAGCAGGATAGATAACCGTTCCGCTTGTGTTTTTTTCATATACACTATCTATCGTAAATTTATTGCCTGAAGCATCAAATAAAATTGTTTCCGCCACTGCGGATTTACTAGCAGCCATTGACTGCTTTAAATTACCATATGCGCCAAAACGAAGTACACTTTCGCGACTCGTTTTTTTATTCATCATACGATGCTCATATTGAATTCCGCCATTAATAAACAATCCTGCAAAGTTGGACTTAGTTTCAGTATTTGACATAGCATACTGAACTGTGTCATTAATAAAAGTTAACTGGGTGCTATAGTCTTTATTGCCAAACATGTACCCTCCATTTACACCCATGCTAAAATGTTTGATGCTGATTGCCGTACCCAGGTAAGCTTGGTTAACGCCTCCGCTGCCTTCAAAAATTTTTCCTACGCTATCTACCCCCGGTAATCTTTGTGTTTCTGCAATCTTATAATTAATTTTAGATACCGGCCGCAGGCCCATATTCATTGCCCAAAAAATATTTTTCTTGTTGGCATTTTTCATTTTTATTGGAAACCCTAATTGCAAGTAAGATATCACCGCATTGGTTGCAGAATACCTAGCTGCTGGAGAAAGACTCTTTAATATCCTCGTATCTGCTTCGGCACCGATTTCGAAAATTGTAGTCTTTAAATTGCTATAGCTGGCTGGGTTAATAAAGTTGATACTTTGATAGTCGGAATAGCCGGCTGAGATTCCTCCCATTCCTCTGGATACAATATTTGTTTTAGGAACAATATCACCCAAACCATACCGGGAATAAGGAGAGTTTTCCTGTGCAAAAACCGCATGCTGCAAGCCACAAGCTACAATGAGTACGGGTAAAATTTTAGTAATTGTTAGTTTCGCTAAGTGCATACAGTCCTTTGAATAAGAAATTTAAGTCTGCAAATATCCTGTTTTTAAGTTGACGGGCAAAATAGCCTGCATCCCCCCCGGTTAAAACCACGTTAAAGTTG
>CANJDY010000081.1 GCA_947472635.1 Chitinophagaceae bacterium | reverse complement strand
TTTTAATTGCACCGCATTGCTTCTATAAATTTGCGCTTTGTCATTTCTGCCGATGCGATCAAATAATGTAGCCAGCTCCATAGAGGCTCTATATTTGAGCAATGATGGAAAACAAAGTTCACCAGTAATTGTGATTACATCTCTAAATCCAAAATCAATGCCCCTAAAATCATCGGTGGTATTTACCAATACGCCCTCCAGCTTGGTTGGAGGAACTTTGTAAGCCATCTCCAAACGGTCAATCAACTTTATGCCATTGATCTCTTGTAATAAAAATTTAGCAGTAGCCGTACCTGTAATATATTGATAGGCCATATGAATAAAAAAATATTGGTCCCCATAGGGAGGCATCATCCCCCAAGTCTTTCCACCCTGACCTGAATAGTCGTATGTTCCCGGAAAAAAAATGGGTTTACTGTCATCTATTCTAATATGGTCTGCAATCGCACCAACTGGTACCATACTTCCCGCAGCTGAGATCCAGGTCTGATCACATTGCGTAGCGGCCGTTAATAATAGCATTTTTTTTTGTTCCTCCCATTTTACAAATCCTGTTTCTATAGACATTGCATAATCTCTAATCCAAAAAGCTGGATAGCAGTCGCGGCCACCTGGCCGAATCAATATGGCACCGGTAGCATTAGCGCCAAAATCATTGGATATTTTTTGGCCGGGATAGATTCTTGAACTGTCCATTACCGCTTTGGTAAGACCTGTCAAATAATCTAGATCTGCTTTTGATAACAACTTTTCTTTAACAACTGGCTGTGCATGTACAATAATAAAAAGTGCCAAAAAGAGTACTAACGATGAAGCTTTTTTCATAACCCGATTCGATTATTAGGTAGATGCGTTTTGTAAATTAAAAAAGACATTTCTTCAGAAGACAATATTTTAATACCGTTATTTTCCATAACATACCATTTCCCTAATATAAGCCGTGCCCACTGATTTCAAAACTGAAAGTTTTATGCCATCATACATTCCATTTACTAATTCTATCCTTTTGTGGCCGACACTAGTTCCTTTCGAAATTAATATCCAACTTCCCTGTTGTTTTCCATAAAGTTGATACTCCTGTACCCTTTCGCCTTGACGGATATCTTCCATTATTACCACAGAAGAAAGAGATTGCGGAGATGTAAATTTCACCTCAAAAGATTTTCCTTTACCAGCAATTTTCCCTAATGGTTTGGAGAAATTCTTTTTTAGTTGATTGCCAAATTCCTTCATCCTTTTTACATCTACCTCAGGAACTAAGCCCTTATCATTCACTACTACTCCGAGTAACATATTGGTATTTCTTCCTACGCTTTTACTATGCTTATCCATCAGCTCATCCAGACTCCGCAGCTGGTCATCCTCGCCTTTATGCCAGAACCAACCTCCTTGAAAAGAGGCGTTTAAGCGCAATGGAAAATCCGATTCACCCGGGCACCAGAACAATCCTTTTGGGTTACCATTAAGCCCTTTGATTTCAATTAGTCCAGAAGCGGAGGTGGTAGAGTCGGCGCGCGACCAGCATGGATAAGGCGCTACACCTTCTTCATTTCCGACCCAGCGAATATTATTTTCATGACCATAGGGGCCTTGAAAAGCAATCGCATTGGGCTGTTGCTTTTTTAACATCGACAGCACATCAAAACCTCCTTTTTCGGGAGGCAATACGCCGCCGTCGAACCATACCTCAAAAAGATCACCATACTGCGACCATAGTTCATTGAGCTGCATTTTTACAATCTCATTATAGCTTTTTTGTTCAGCAGCATTTCCAGAAACTACTTTTCCAGGATTGTCCACTTGCAGATATCCGTTGGCGGTAGTACTGGCATAAATACCGGGCTTAAGGCCGTACTTTTTACAGGAGGCGATAAAATCTTTTACTATATCTCCTTTCCCATTTCGCCAAGGGGTGTTTTTAACACTATATGGATGAGCCTTTGTAGGCCATAAACTAAAGCCGCTGCAATGTTTTGCCACTAGCACTGCATAAGTGGCACCAGCCGCCTTAGATGCTTTGATCCATTGGTCGGTATTGAGCTCCGTTGGATTAAAGATGGATAGATCCGGATGGTAATTCCAGTTTTTTCTGAAATCATACTCCGGTTCAAAAACCGGCATATCGAAATGAATGAGTACGCCAATCTCCGCATCGGCCCATTGGGTCTGGGCTTTAGAAGGAAATACAGCTGTTGAATTTTGTGCAGCCGACTGTTTTACTAGGGAAAAAAGAAGTAAATAAATCAGGAAGCATTTTTTCATAACGAATTTTTATGATGATATTTCTTAAACAATTTCAATTTGTTTCTTATTGTCTGAAATGCACTTGCTAATCAAACACCCTACTTTTTTCCATTCAAAGCCCATCTGGAAAAGGGACAAGCTTTCCGGTATTTTTAAATCGAGGCATCGGCGATTTCCACTGCCTAAATTGATTGGAAAGCAATGTAGATAATTCTACCAATTTGCCGGCATACTGACTTGAAAGATCATTGCTTTCTCCAATATCAATAGCAAGGTTGTACAACTCTTTCTTTCCCGTGCGCATACTGTAAATCATTTTCCAGTCTCCTTTCCTAATGGCGCTATAATAATTTATACCTGGGCCATCCTTATCGGTCCATTTATTAGGGAAATGCCAAATCAAGGATCTGGAGGTGTCAGAAAAATTAGCATTTTTCAAAATAGGCATAAGGCTTTTACCATCGACCGCCTGCACAGATTTGTAATTTTTCAAACCCGCCATTTGTAAAATCGTAGGAAAAAAATCTTCGATCATTACATATTGATTGGCAGTTGAATTGGGACGCACAACGCTAGGCCACTTTACAATCATTGGCTCTCGTATACCACCTTCATAAACAGAACCCTTACCAGCTTTGAGCGGAAGATTTTGGGTATGCTGCTTACCCCCTCTTGGAGGAGTAAGGCTCAATCCTCCGTTATCACTCATGAAAATAATAATGGTGTTTTGATCAACTTTTTTTTCTTTCAGAAAATTCATAATATCTCCTAGGCTCTTATCCATTCCCTCAATAAGGGAAGCGTATTTTGCTTCAGTAGTATCCATCCCCGCATCCAAGTATTTCTTAAAAAAACGATTGTCCGCCATAATAGGTGCATGAATTGCATAATGAGCCATATTCAAATAAAAGGGTTGTTTATTTCGAATCGGGGCTTGCAACGCTTTAATGGCTTCAAGGGTTAATGCTTCCGTTAAAAAAGTGTCCGACCCAAAATATTCCTCTAAGTCAGGAACCGCTTGGGCACTTGTTTTTCCAGGAATATTTCCATAATTGTCTTTACCATAATAACTCTGGGGATGGCCAGCAGCATGTCCTGAAACATTGACCATAAAACCCATGTTATAGGGATTGGCACCCGGTGTACCCATAGATGCCCAATGGGCTTTACCCACATGAATAGTATAATATCCAGCTGATTTTAAAAGAGTAGGAAAAGGAGTGGCATAATAGGTTTTTCCAATACCCGGAACTGGACTTAACCCATTTATATTCCAGTCGGCGGCAGTCATTTGCTCATCCTTACTATCTGTATTATTATTTTTCCAAGGTGATGTCCAATTGGTGATTCCAAGATGAGCACTATTCATTCCAGTAAGCATACTCGACCGGGTGGGTGTACAAACCGGAGCCGCATAGGCATTGGTAAACTTCATTCCCTCTTTGGCTAAACGCTCTAAGTTTGGAGTATGATACAATCTGTTAAAGGGTGTTGCCTGAGTCCAAAAATTAACAGAACAATCTTGCCAACCCATATCATCAACAAGAAACACAATGATGTTTGGTTTAATCTGAGCAAATAGCGATAAATGCAAACCCAGCGCTACTAACAATATACCCTGTTTCATTTTTATTTTTTAAAATAATTGGCTTCCCAAACCTTATATCTTTTATACTGTGATTCCATTTTGGTTTGAAAAGCTGGCCAGTTCTTATTTTCCTTTGCAGACCACAACACTTCGCTCAATGCACTTAAACGCGGAAATAACATGTATTCCACTTTTGATGGATTGGACATGTATTCCGTCCATACATTTCCCTGTGCTCCTAAAACATAGGTAGCTTGTTGAGCAGTCAATTCTTTGGGTACGGGTTCGTAACTATATACTGTTTCCATTGTTAAAAAACCACCAATAGTAACCGAGTCTTCATTATTAGTTTGGGAATGATCTAAATAAACATGGCTTCCAGGAGTCATAATTACCTGGTGGTTTTCCTTTGCCGCAGCAATACCACCTTCTTCCCCTCTCCAGCTCATCACAATTGCATTGGGGGCAAGACCGCCTTCCAATATTTCATCCCAGCCTATCAATGTCCTGCCTTTTTTATTGATGTATTGCTCCATCCGCTGAATAAAATAGCTTTGTAAACCGTGTTCATCCTTTAAACCTTTTTCTTTAATTAGCTGCTGACAAAATTCACTCTTTTTCCAGGCATCCTTAGGGCACTCGTCGCCTCCTACATGGATATATTTTGAAGGAAACAATGCCATCACTTCATCCAACACATCTTCTAAAAATTTAAATGTATATTCAGTAGGGGCATATACATCGGAATGTACCCCCCAAGTTTCCTGTACCAGTTTAACCCTTCCGGAAGCCAATTCCAGCTTACTCTTTTCTGCAATCATATTGTCAGGAATAACTGTTTTTTGATTAGGAAAGCAACTTAACATTGGATAGGCTGCAATAGCTGCACCACTATGACCTGGCATTTCAATTTCTGGAATTACCGTAATGAATCTATCGGCAGCATATTGTACAATTTCCTTTACCTGTTCTTGTGTGTAAAAACCACCATCCCTTCTATTGTCATTTCCCTTACCCGGATAGCGGCCTACAATGGTACCATTGCGCCAAGCTCCTACTTTGGTAAGATTAGGGTACTTTTTAATTTCAATTCTCCAGCCCTGGTCCTCCGTCAAATGCCAATGAAAATAATTCAGTTTATGCAAGGCCAGATAATCAAGATATTTCTTAATGAAACTAACTGGAAGAAAATGACGACCCACATCCAACATAGCACCCCTGTAAGCAAAGCGTGGCTGGTCATCCACCTGCACTACTGGAATACTTAAAGCTTTGCTTTTTTCGGTGGGAAGCAACTGGAGTAAGGTTTGCATTCCATAAAAACTACCCGCCGCAGAATTTCCGGTGATAACAACTCCTTTCGTTGTGGATTGCAAATGGTAACCAGCTGCCTTCAGGCCCTCCTGCTGGGTAAGGCTTGTAATTTGAATGGAATTACTGGTAGCATTCTTTACAATTTTTAATGAAAAGCCATAGTTTGTAAATAAATATTTGTTTAAAAATGTGGCTGTAGTAGCATCCTGCTGGTTGGCAATTACCAATTTCGTTTCTGGGTTTACAATAAAACGCCCCTTGCCGGTGCTTACCTGCAAAGGCTGGGGAATGATATGGACTTGCTGCTCAAACGAAGGAGCACAACACAATATAAAACTACCTAAAAGAAGAAATGACTTTATCATAATGTGAATTTTTAATTATTTAAATTTAATACCGCTATAAAATACCCAATTTTAATTCTGAAACTTGATTTTTTAAATCAACCTGATGTTATTTACAGACCGATAAAAATATTTTTTTTAATAGGTAATAATTTTGCATCATAAACCACCTTGGCCACTATATAGTTTTATTGATTTATTGAGTGTTACTTGCAAAACGGTTACGTATTTATCCTGAACCCCTTCGGGCAGATTGATATAAACCAAACCCGGAACAGGACTCCAAGATATTTTTCCAACAACCTTATGTGTCAGCTTCGCGCCGTTACCCAAAACCATTATGTCATCAATTTTACAATCCAACCCCTTCAACATGAGTTGTCCACTGGTATTGCCATGCACAAATAAATAAAGTTTTGTAGAGTCTTTCGATAAAGTGGTTGGGCCGTAAAAATGCCCCTTCGGGATTCCTCCAACCGTAGCAAAGATTGCAGCGGAATTTTTTTTATTCCAAGCACCCAATTCTTTTAATACATTGATTTCCTGTTCAGGAATCGTTCCGTCTTCTTTAGGGCCAATATCCAATAAAAGGTTTCCTCCATTGGAAACTGCATCTACAAAAATAGTTATGATTTCAAAAGGGGTTTTCCAGTTTTGGTCCTTTGGCTGAAATCCCCAATTATCATTGATAGTCATACAAAGTTCCCACCAATTTAAATGAGGGCGGCTTACAGGGAAATTCTGCTCAGGGGTAGCATAATCACCATACCCCTGTAATCGACCATTAATAATAGATACAGGGTTTTTAGAAAGTATGATTTGGCGTACTTTTTCTGATTCCCACTCTTCTGCACTATGTTCCCAATCTCCGTCAAACCACCACAGATCCGGATTAAACCGATCACTAATTTCTTTTATCTGCCCCTGAAAAAATGCCCTAAATTTATTCCAACGCGGGTAATCATCCTGCAGTTTATACCTAGAGCTATCTTTCAAAAAACCAGGATAATCCGCATTCGACCAATCTATCAAAGAAAAATAAGCGCCGCATTTGATATCCCGCTTACGCAATGCTTCAAAAAAAGGTTTCACCATGTCTTTTTTGGCAGGAGTTGCTTTTACAATACTTAGCTCATTGAGTTTGGTATCGTACATGGCTACCCCATCATGGTGTTTGGTAGTAATAACGGCATACTTGGCACCACTTTCTTTAATTAGATCTGCCCAATAATTCGGATCATATTTATTAAGTGTATACCCGTTTAACTGTTTCATATAATCAGCATGACTGATTTTTTTGTTATGAAAACTCCAAGACTCATCGATTCCATTGACCGAATAAATACCTGCATGAATAAAGATGCCCAATTTAGCATCGGCAAACCAACTCATTTTTTCTTGAATACTAGAAGGGTCTATCTTAGGCTGAGCATGAACCAATAGACCTATCAAACAAAACAGGCTCAAAAAAAATACATTTTTTTTCATTGCAACAAAATTGAAATTAAATAATCGTTTAAAACAGATGAACCTCATTCAATGAAACATTTTAACAGATAACTGTAAAATCCACAAGTCCTCATTTACAAAATAGGACTCAATTGTAAGTCGCCTGCAAAACGGTAATATTTTCCTGGCTGCGTTTTAAATTCCATTTCAGCATTGCCATATTTCAATTTGCAAAGTCCCCCTTTTTTTGAATTCAGTTTTGCAGTAAGTAATTTACCATCCTTCCATTTTATATCTACTACAAATCCGCCACGGGCACACAACCCTTTTACTTCTCCATCTTTCCAGCTTGAAGGAAGTGCAGGTAGCAATGTAATAAACCCTTCCTGACTTTGCAGGAGCATTTCTGCTACACCGGCAGTAGCCCCAAAGTTTCCATCAATTTGAAAGGGAGGATGTAAATCAAATAAATTTTCAGCAGATTTCTTCATTAGGATTTCATTGAACGCATGTAAAGCTTGTTCTCCGTCTTTTAACCTAGCCCATAAATTAGTTACCCAAGCTGCGCTCCATCCAGTATACCCTCCACCATTTTTCAAACGATATTCAAGTGATTTTTTGGCCGCTTCCCAATAAGTAGGCGTTTGCACACTATTGAATGCATTACCTGGGTACAAAGCATACAAATGTGATAGATGCCTGTGTCCTGGCTCCTTTTCAACATAAGGTTTCGCCCATTCTTGAATCCTGCCATCTGGAGCAATTTGGGGCTTTAATAAATTCGCTTTGGCTACCCTTAATTCGTTAATAAAAGGATCTTTGTCGTGTAGGATTTCAGCAGCCTGTATGATGTTGGTAAACAACTCTTCTATAATTTCCTGGTCATGCGAAGGCCCCATGCTGATGCTGCTCACATAGCCGTTTGAATTTGGTACAACAAAACTATTTTCTGGGGATGATGATGGTCCAGATACAAGCTTTCCCGTCTCTTTATCAGGCACCAACCATCCTATGTAAAATTTTGCAGCACCCTTCAACGTTGGAAAAACGGATGCCAAATATTTCTTATCTTTTGTGAAAGCATAATGCTCCCAAAGGTGCTGACAAATCCAGCCACTGGCACCGAAGGTGAGTCCCCACGAAGGATGCTCCCCGGGGGAAGTGAAACCCCAGACATTAACAATGGGATTGATGCACCACCCTTTTAAGCCAAACTGAATTGCAGCGGATTTTGTTGCCGGCTTTTCAATACTTTGGATGAAATTGGTGAGTGATAAATGCAGGTCGCTCAAATTCGTGTTTTCCGCCAACCAATAATTCATTTGCACATTGATGTCGGTGTGGTAATCACCATTCCAAGGGGTTTGAATTTTATTAGCCCAAATACCTTGTAAATTGGCAGGCAAGGTATTTTCTCTTGAAGATGAAATCAGTAAATATCGGCCGTACTGAAAATACAATTGTGATAAATAATTATCATTCTTGGATTGCTGTATATTTTTTAGCCGCTCATCTGTTGGCACGGTATCGATGTTGTTTTCCGCTGCTAGCTGCAAAGACACCCGATTGAAATAGAATTGATGATTTTTGATGTGCTCCCCTCTTACCGAAGCGTAGGTTTTGAGAGAGATCCTATCCAAATTGTCACGGGTAATCTTTTTGTATCCATTGCCTTTAAAAATAGGGTAATTATTTTTATAATCGGTAGAAGCAGTTAGATATAAAATCACTTCATCAGCATTTTTGATTGCTAATTTATTTTCAGATAATGTTTGGCTACCCCCTTTCAACAAAGCTTTCAGCCTAGTCATATATTCCATCCCATTTCCGCCCTTGCCATTTTGTAAAACTCCCGACATTACCAATTCACCATTAACCGATTGGGTTGAAAAATACTCAGGACGGTTTAGCGTTGCCGATAAACTGATGGCTCCTTTTTTATCAGCAGTAAGTCGAACCACTAAACAATTCGCAAAAGAACTGACAAAATATTCTCGTTTAAAATGAATACCGTCTTGCAGGTAACTAACATTGGCTATGGCATTACCTAGATTTAGATCCCGATAATAATTGGTATAGTCCGTTTGTCTGCCAAAATCAATCCGCAAGTCACCCAATGTTTGAAAACATCCAAAAGGGACTTTCGCTCCTCCCCCACTACCTGAACCAACCCCTTTGCAAATCTGCGTTTTATTAGTGAGCTTAGTAGCCTCCTGAAATTTTCCTTCAAACAATAAAGCCCGTATTTCATTGATATATTTGGAAGCTTCCGGATTGTCATTATCATCTTTACTGCCACTCCACAAGGTCTTTTCATTTAACTGTACGCGTTCTATATTTACATCTCCAAACACCATTGCCCCCAGATTGCCATTGCCAATGGGCAGGGCTTTCAACCATTCTGGATCATCTTTGCTGCTTTTTAAATCATCGGGCACAGAAGCGTTGGCTGGATGGCGATACCAAAGTTTCAAATCAGTTGGTTGAGAAAAAAGCACAGGAAAACTAAGTCCCAATAAACTTAAAATGGTAAAAAATTTTTTCATATAAAATGTTTTAAATGCAGTGAATTAAAATAC
>CANJDY010000080.1 GCA_947472635.1 Chitinophagaceae bacterium | reverse complement strand
CACCATACATTGAATGTCCTGATTTGTTTTTAAAAGACTTTCAAGAGTATTTGATTAATAATAACCGATGATAAAAGAACGAACCGCTAACACGGGTTTGGCAAAAGTGGCGGTTCAGTGATCCGCAGATACATTTATGGTTAATCAAACATTGGTTCTCCGCATCAACATTTGTGGTGAAAATCGCCACCTTCGCCAAGCCCGAAAACGTTGCGCGTCATTTAAGACAGCCTTCGTATCATTAGAAAATAAATTTCCAAATTCTCTCTCTTGAAATATGACCACTATTAAACAAATTATACTAACATTATTCGCAGCGGTTTTCTCGACTTTTGTTCATGGGCAAAATGCTTCGATAAAAAAACAATTAGAAAAAGAAACGGCTCCAAGCACTATTCGACAGGAGCAAAAGTGGTGGAACTTATTATATTATAAAATCGATATTAGACCTGATTATGGACGAAAATATATTAGTGGAAAGAACCGCATAACATTTTCGGCTTTGCAGTCTGACACGATAATGCAAATTGACTTACAAACTCCAATGAGAATTACAAGTGTAACGTGGAAAGACAAAAACCTTGTTTTTAAACAAAAAAAAGAAGAAATGTATTTTGTTGTTTTTCCAAGAGTAATTAAAGCAGGCGAAAAACAAACAATTACAGTTTATTTTGAAGGAGAGCCAAAAGAATCATTAAAACCACCTTATGACAATGGTTGGATTTGGGCTAAAGATTTAAATGGACGACCCTTCATTAGCGTAGCTTGTGAAGGCTCGGGAGCAAGCATTTGGCTGCCTTGCAAAGATGTACTATATGACGAGCCTGATAATGGTGTTTCTTTCAGTATAACAGTTCCTGATACATTGATAGCGGTTTCTAACGGAAGACTAAAGAAAAAAATAAAAGGAAAGAATAAATTAGATACATATAATTGGGAAGTAAAAAATCCCATTAGCAATTATTGCATCATTCCATACATTGGAGCTTATGTTAATTGGCATAATGACTTTTCAGGACTAAAAGGTAAACTTGATTGCGACTATTGGGTAATAGACTACAACCTTTCCAAAGGAAAAACCCATTTAAAGCAAACTGATTCAATACTAAAAACCTTTGAATATTGGGCGGGTCCTTATCCTTTTTATGAAGACGGCTATAAAGTAGTAGAAGCACCTATGTCGGGTATGGAACATCAAAGTGCGTTAGCATATGGCAATGGGTTTACAAATGGTTTAAATGGGAAAGACCTTATTTCAAAAAGCGGTTGGGGATTAAAATTTGACTTTGTACTAGTACATGAAACGGCACATGAATGGTTTGCAAATAGCATCACTACAAATAACTATGGCGATGGTTGGATTCACGAAGGATTTACAAAATATTTTGAAACACTTTATACTTCCTCTCATTTTGGCATTGAAGCAGGTAATGATTATTCTATTGGTACGTGGAAACGAATAAAAAATGACGAACCTATTATTGGCACAAATACTACAGATAAATATTATAAAGCAAGTGCAATGCTTCATATGATAAGACAAGTTATCGGAGATTCACTATTTAGAGGGCTTTTGACGGGATTAAACAAAGAGTTCTATCATCAGACAGTTAATACAAGTCAAATACTCAGTTTTTTTAACAGATATACAACAAAGGACTTTACGAAAATATTTGAGCAATATTTAAAGTCGATACAAATA
The DNA here is from genome assembly GCA_947472635.1 of Chitinophagaceae bacterium. The sequence continues at coordinate 8,095 of CANJDY010000080.1, read as the reverse complement.
CCTACACTTAGCTACTCTTTTCAGGATAATATATTCAAGTATCGTTGGGAAAACTGTATTGAAGATTTTTCAATGCCAGTGAAAATATCTTTTGATGGCAAAAGCAATGAATTTATCTTTCCGTCAACACAATGGCAAACCTCTAAAGTTTCGACAACTAACACAAAAAATTTTCAAGTTGACAGAAATTTCTATATAACCATTAGCGAAAACAAATGACAAATAAACGAACGCACAACATGGGGTTTTGCAATATTGGGGGCGGACGGAATAACAATGAGCATTTGTAATTCTATGTTGCATTTGTTCGGACAGACGAGTTTCAATTTGGCATTTTGTTGTTATCTTCATCATCAGTTTTTCAATTGGGCAACGGTTCCAGGCGGACGTTTTTCAAATTCCCCAACATCGCAAAGCCTTTTTCGTTAGTGGCAAGGCTATGACGAACAAACGAAATGACATCGACAAGTAAAATGACAAATAAGAAACTCATTAAAACCACAGGGACAATTTTAGTTAACAAAAAGGCAGAAAGGGCTTTTGACTTCTTTGCTAATCCAAGTAACGACAATTTGTGGCGGACAGAAATAAATAAATCAACACTAGATGGAACATTGCAATTAGGCGTAACGATTTCTGAATATTCTTACTTATCAAAGAAAGTTCCCAATAATTTGATAGAACTAAAGTGTGTTCAGTTTGACAAAAATAAACTTGCAATTTTTGAAACACATGACAACGCTCAATTTCAAATAAGAAGTCAACGACAAGTAAAATCTATTTCGGACAACACAACAGAAATTATTTACACTCTTGAATTTGATATTGGCCTTGTAAAATATGCTTTGGGTTTTGCTTTACCAAAATTTATTGTTTCATTAAAAGCGGACAGTGATATAAAAAAGTATTTACGACAACTAAAAACAAAACTTGACAACGATTGACAAAAGCCCAGCCACTAACACGGGTTTGGCAAAAGTGGCGGTTCAGTGCTCCGCAGACATATTTGTGGTTAATCAAAGTTTGGTTCGCCGCATCAACATTTGTGGTAAAATCGCCACCTTCGCCAAGCCCTAAACGTTAGCCGCTATAACCGACCAGTCTGCATAAACAAGATTTTTGTTATCTTTATATTCCTTAAAATGATATATGCCGACAATTTTATTCATCTATGGCTGGAGACTGTTTTTATATTCGAACGAAGGATCTGAGCCAATTCATGTTCACGCCGAAAAAGGCGATATGGAATGTAAATTCTGGTTGCTGCTTGAAGAGGTGGAGATAAGAGAATCTTTTTCATACAACTTGACACCTTCTGCAAAAAAGGAAATATAGAAAATAATATACCAACATTTTGATTTAATAGTTGAATCTTGGAATAATCACTTTAATAACTAAATCATGATAGCCACACATAATATAGAAGCCATTTCTTTTGAACAAGATCTGATTTGTTTAACAGTTGACGGACAAGTAATAAAATTACGCCTCTCCAAAGTGTCTAAAAAATTGGAATCGGCAAACGACATTCAAAGGAATCTATACACAATTTCTCCATCCGGTTACGGAATCCACTGGCCGTTAATTGATGAGGATTTATCTGTCGATTCACTATTGAAAAATATCTAAAACAAAATAACAGCGGCTAACAGTTGGTTTAGCAAAATTGGGGCTGGACAATCTTAGCTTCAACATTTTATCATTATCAACATTTGTTCGGGCGGACACAACATCACCGGGCATTAAATTAAACATCAACTTTTAATTATACATTCAGCAGACGGACGGGCGGACGATTTTCAAAACCCCAATTTCGCCAAGCCCTAAACGTTGTAGGCAAGTTGAGATAAGTAATAACGGTTAACCCACTGTGACAAAATAAAAAAGTGGAGATATGAAAACAACTTTAAAAAACAGGGCATATCCTGAAAAGCCAAATGAGTAAGGAAAACAAAACTCTTAAAAATATGAAATGGTATCTTAAAGTACTTACGAATTATGCCAACTTTAGAGGTAGAGCTCGAAGAAGTGAATTTTGGTTCTTCGCTTTATTTAACATGATTTTTTCTATCGGAGTATTGATTCTAGATAATGGCCTAGGCACTGCAATTAGTATTCATGATAATTCCTATGGTGATATTCCCATGCCGTATGGCTTTATCTATGTTTTTTACACAATGGCTATATTTATTCCTGGGTTAGCAGTAACGGTAAGAAGACTTCATGATGTTGGAAAAAGTGGCTGGATGTATTTTATCATACTAATTCCAATAATAGGGGTAATTTGGTTATTAGTATTGTTTTTTACTGACAGTCAGAATGTTAGTAATAAGTGGGGTGATAATCCAAAGATGGTTGAAAGCTAATTAAACCAGCCCGAAACAGCGCATTAGCATTGTCAGGGCGGCAGTGCTTCAATAAACTTGTACCCTTTTTATTAATTTAGATCTAGCAAAAAAATTTGGTGCATATAAGCACTGCCATCGACAATTCGCGAGCAATTAGCTGATATTATAAAAAAGAATTTATGAAATATAAAGAAAGAATCCCAAATGCTTTGTTCAAAAAAGATGGCCATTATTTAGGAAAACCTGCTGACTTTACTGACAAAATCATTCAGAGAAGATTAAATCTAGTAAACAAAATACCGAATTTTACAGGACAAAATTTAACCTTGTTGGATATTGGATGTGGCAATGGCGCTTCTATATTTGGACTACACGAGAAGATGAAATATTGTTTGGGTGTTGAAATTATGGATGAACATTTATCAGAGTTTAACAGATATAAAATTGATAATAATATTAAAAATTGCGAATGTGCAATTTTGGATATAGAAAAAAATAATCCAACTAATCAATTTGACAGAATCATTAGTTTTGAAGTTATTGAACATTTAGAAAGCGAGAATAGTGTAAGTTTTTACTATAAAGCCCTGAAAGAAGATGGGTTAATGGCTATTTCTGTCCCAAATAAATGGTGGATTTTTGAAACGCATGGAGCTAAGTTACCTCTGTTGCCATGGAACAGAGTACCTTTTTTTTCATGGCTACCTACGGCTATACATGAGAGATTTGCAAACGCTAGAATATATACAAAGAAAAGAATCGAGCAATTACTCAGAAAGCATGGCTTTACAATTATTTCAACGGAATACATTATGGCGCCAATGGATGTTTTACCCAAGGGGCGTCTAAAGGATTTTGTAGTTAAATATTTTTTCAACTCCGATACAACAAACATTCCGTTTAAATCTACTTCATTATTTGTAATAGTTCAGAAAAAGGTAATGGAAGATGAATAAATCGCGAAAAGAAAAATTATTTCAAACACTATTTAAAATTTCTATTGCCGTTTGGGTAGTTTGCATAATTACGGGTGCTATGATTGGAGGCTCAGATGGATCAGCTTTGGGTGGTGCGTTTGGAGGTGGGTTTGTTGGTTTTCTAACAGGACTAGCCGTACAGATTTTAATTTCAATCGTAGTTCGGTCTATAGAAAATCCATCTCTTTTATTGGCATTTATTATTGGACCTGCCATTGGATTTTTAATTGGCTTATTTTGGGGATGGAATGGGGCAAAAATAGGCGCCATCATTGGTATGGTAATAGCAATTTTAGTCGTTGCTGACATGATCAAAAAGAAATAAATATGTTTTAATTTTAATCCGCCCCTAAACGCGTGGAAGCAATATATCCTTGTTGCAGAAGGATTTCAGGTCAACACTAAAATGTTGGTTATAGATGGTAAGATTAATACCATTTTTGAGTCTAATTCTAAAAATTATAAAATCCGAAATGACGTTGGAATTCGCCCAAACAATGAACTTGTATTTTCAATTTCTAAAAACAAAGTAACATTTTATGCCCTTGCGAAATATTTTAAAGATTAATGTTGTACGAACGCACTTTTTTTAGATGGATATGTCTCAAAAGCATTTCTACCCGAAAAAAACTTGTTTCAGATGGATGGTGAACTAAGTGTATTAATAGGCATCACGGAAAAAAAATAAAATTTCGATTTTTATGATAAATAAACAAAAAATTATTATTCAAAATGCCTTACTAATAATTTTAATTGTATTTCTTTTTCCTATAGGCTTACTCTTTATGTGGAAATGGAAATTATGGCATACTTATTTAAAAATTGGAGTTACCACTTTAATAATACTATTATTTAGGCAGCTACTTGTATTGAACATTATTTTTTATGGCCTATTTATCTATCCAGAAGCTTCTTCAATTGTATCACATTATTGTTTTGGAAATGGGTCCGATTTAATATTGAAAAATAATTATTTAAAAGGATCCCCAGTAATAATTTATCATATAAAAGAAATGAAAATTGGTGAAAAAAGAAAAATAGGCATGCACCAGCTTGAAGATTTGCGGTTATCTTTTGCATTAAATCCTCTAACAATCATAAAAAATAAAAACACTGTAGTTATTGAGCAATATATAAAATTTGATAACTCAGGAAAAACTATTACTTGGATAGGTCCAATACCCATACCAGACAATATAGTTCATGTATTTAATTGTACTCCATACCTGGCAAAATCTGAATTTACTTATAATCAAAATACTTATTTAGACATTAATCCCCCGAATTTATTAGAAGCTTCCTTTATTAAAAACCATAAATTATGTAAAAGTTGCTCTCAAAAAAACTTTAGAAACATAAAATAATGACAAATCAAATTTTTTTATGCCTTTAAATAATTTACCCCGCCCAATAACAGCGTGTAAGCAATATAGCCCTGCCACAGTCCCAACAAATGGTTATGTCACCTATATGACAAACCTTTAGCAAAGATTGTAAACCCAAGAGCTAAAAATGACTATAAGATTCCTTTGATAGTAGTCCGGCTGCATGCTTCTCTAAAATGTTTCCATTTTAATTAACTTTACTAGTAAAATTCACCGCCTTTGATAAACCCAAAATACTGAGCGTTCATTTAAATAATATGCAAATCGGAAGCCCTTCATATAAAAAATGCCCACATTGCAGACAAAAAAATATCTACTTTGCAGGACCATTCTTTGTTAATTTTTATGGATTAACTGAATGGTCCGATGGAGAAACATTTCAAGAATTGCCTAATTTGAAAAAAACTAAACTTCAAAAATGTGACTCTTGTAATCAATATTTTTGGTTTACACAGAAATTAGGTGGCTTATGTTTCGAAGAATATGTCGAAGCTGCTGAATATTTTGAAGATCAATATTCAAAAAAGACATTAATTAATCTTATAAATAGCTCAAGAAACAAGAGAAGGATATTATACATTCGCTTACATATCCACAGAAGGTATAATGACTTAATCCGAATACATCCTCTTACAAAAAATGATAAAGTAAAAGAGTCTATACCTGCTGAAATGAAGGAGATATTTACAAAAAATATAAAATTACTCCTTGATTTAGTAACAGATATCAAACCAAATGACCATTTGCTAATGGCGGAATTATATAGAAATAGTGGCGCCTTTGATAAAGCAAAAAAAGCTTTATTTCATTTAAAAGCAAGCCAAACAAAAGAGCTTTTACTAAGCGCAATTGAACAAGAACACTGTGCTGTAATAATAATAAAACAACCATTAGCAAAGCACTTGAAATAGATACGCCAGGTGCTACTTTGGTTATATCAAGCTAGTTCTCCTATTGAACATTTGTACTATGGGGTTATTAATCCCCTTCAACACTATCAATATTCTCAACAGAAAATATTCAAAAGACAGTTACGAATAGAACACTAAATACTAAAATATTAATGCTTTCCCCATTTACTTCGCTAACTTGATTAACAATTTCTAAACAACTATGTCAACTGCAAGTGCTGATGAAGGTTTAAAACGGGTTGTAGGGGTTCCGGGACTTACACTTTCCATTGTAAATGTTGTAATAGGCTCCGGTATATTTGCCCTGCCGGCAATCGTAAGTATTGCAATGGGTGCCTTTGGGATATTCGGATATATTTTTTGCAGTATACTACTGGCTTCCATCATGCTTTGCTATGCAGAAATTGGAAGCCGTGTTACCAGCAGCGGTGGATCCTATGCCTATGTAGAGAATGCTTTCGGAAACTTACCCGGATTTATTATTAACTGCTTATTTTTTTTCGGCTGGGGCATTTTAGGCAGCGCTGCGGTGATGAATATCATTGCTGACTCCTTATCCATATTATTTCCTATTTTTTTAGATCCAGCGATACGTGGATTTTTCTTTTTTATACTGATTGGACTTATGGTGTTAATCAATATTCGCGGTACAAAACAAGCTATTGGTTTTGTGAAACTAATTACCCTACTAAAATTAGTACCACTGCTCGGCATTATTATCTTCGGCTTCTCCCGGGTAAAAGCCTCAAACCTTCATTGGCAAAATATGCCTTCGCTGAAGACTTTTTCTGATACTTCTCTAATTTTATTTTTTGCCTTTGCCGGATTTGAAACATCCCTCGGGGTAAGTGGCGAATTGAAAAATCCAAAACGAACAGTTCCGCTCGGCATTTTCTTAGGAGGAAGCATTGTGCTCATTGTATACATATTATTACAAACTATAACACAGGGTATACTCGGTGCAGAAATAACGGCATACAAAGATGCCCCGCTTGCAGCAGTGGCCGAACAAATAGTAGGGCCCATAGGAATAACAATTCTGCTATTTACAGCTGCTATATCTTGCATTGGAGGTGTAAGTGCTGATGTGATGGCTACGCCGCGTTCCTTATTTGCCGGTGCAAATGATGGAATATTTCCGAAATTTCTAGGCAGGGTTCATCCAAAGTTTGCGACACCTTATTGGGCTATCATCACCTACAGCTCGCTAATATTTATTTTTTCTATCTCCGGTGGATTTAAACAACTGGCTATATTGGCCAGCGCCGCTATCCTGCTTGTTTACCTCACCGTTATTTTAGCCACCATTAAATTAAGAAAAAAGAAACAAGCTGCAGCAGAAAAAACATTCCAGGCTCCTGGTGGATTGCTGGTACCATTTGTTGGAATAGCTTCCATTACCTGGCTGTTAACCAGTTTGAACAAATGGGAAATTCTTTCCACCATTATTTTCATTGGTATAATATGCGGAATCTATTTTGCCATGAAGTGGATGAAAAGCAAAAATTAGCAAATTGAGCTTGCTAATTACCCGTCCATTTTCAACAATAGGGAATGCATTGTTCAATTTGAAAAGAAATTAAGCCTTTTGTTCAAATCTTTGGCGAAGGGCTAATTTATAATTTTTGATTACAAAATGTAATCTATTCCGAACTTTTGGCTACCTTCAGCATACAAAAAATCTTTACCGCTTACTTTGTAGTTATTATTCGACCAAAAGTCAAATTTTAAAATTAGGTGAAATCCCTTTACCTCCTTCCTAAAGTTAAACCCCTTAAATAAGCTAATGCATTAAACAGTAGTTATCCCTAATGATACATAAAGCTATTCCCATATCTCCCAAGTTGACAAGCGAAAAATCGCTTAAAACGCTTGTGGAAAACAGGGTGGTATATAATCTGGAAAATTGTGAGCTTAATTTGTTTGAGACCTACCAAAAATCGGAATTGGTGCCATTGCAATTTAACGACCTAGTGGTGACAAGTATGTTGAAAGGTAAAAAAGTAATGCACCTTTTCGACAAGAATGGTTTTGATTATTTGCCAGGCCAATCTGTAATCATTCCGGCGAATGTAATCATGAAGATTGACTTTCCTGAGGCATCCTTTGAAAATCCTACACAATGTTTAGCATTGGCAATTGATAATAAAAAGATATCCGGCACCTTAGATTTTTTAAATGAAAAATACCCCAAGCAAGGCAACAATAATTTTTGGCAATTGGATGAAAATAATTTTTTCTTTCAAAACAATGAAGAAATGGCTATTGCCATCAATAAAATAATATCTATTTGCCAAAGCTCCTCTATATTCAAAGACACACTTGCGGATTTAGCATTGCAAGAGTTATTAGTAAAAATAGTACAGTCACAAACACTTAAAGGAATGGTGGAAGGAAATAGCCAATCCACCAATCCGCTTTTTCTAAAAATCATGCAACTAATTCTTGAAAATATTTCCAATAAAATTGAGTTG
>CANJDY010000079.1 GCA_947472635.1 Chitinophagaceae bacterium | reverse complement strand
GCAGTTCATACTGCGCTAGATCTCGGCATCAATTATTTTGATGTGGCTCCTGCTTATGGAGCTACTAAATCTGAAACCGTATTAGGGAAAGCGCTTCGCGATATTCCGCGAAAAAGTTTTTTTCTCTCAACCAAAGTGGGAAAAAATACGGCGCCTGGTGGCTATGGCGCGGATACATTTAACTATAGTTATGATGCAATTATGCGTTCTGTTGACGAAAGCTCAGCTCGTATCGGAGTGGATTATTTCGACATCCTTCATTTGCATGATATTGAATATAACAACCGCGAACATACGGAATGGGCGTTGTTAGAGGGTATTGAGACTTTACAGTTTCTCAAAGCGGAGGGTCGAATTGGAGCAGTCGGCATGGGGATTTATCCGGTAGATCTTTGGGAGCGGGTTATAGACGAAGGCATCATTGATGTGGGCCTCACCCATAACATTTACTGCCTTAACGATACACGCTTGCTTTCATTACTTCCTAAAGCCAAAGAAAAAAATATTGGTCTTATCAATGCTTCTCCATTTGCTTCAGGCTTACTAACCAACCGGGGTGCTCCAGATTGGCATCCGGTTTCACTGGAGCAAAGAAAAATATTTACTCAAGCCGCTGAACATTGCAGAAAAAAGGGTTCTGACATTTCTAAGCTTGCTATGCAATTTTCATCCCAAAACCCAGCTGTAGTTACTACCATGTTTAGCAGTGCCAACCCCGATTCCGTTCGTAGGAATGTGGCTTGGAGTAATGAGCCAATCGACGATGAATTATTGAAAGAAGTTCGTGAGATATTGTCACCTATATCAAATCAAAATTGGAATTATTAAATATGAAATTAGATAGCCACCAACACTTTTGGCAATACAACGAGTCGGATTATGGATGGATGAATGATCAGCATACCATCATTAAAAGAGATTTTCTTCCGGAGCATCTTCAACCTTTATTACAAGCAACACAAATAGACGGAAGCATCGCTGTTCAGGCCAGACAAGTGCTGGCAGAAACAGAGTTTTTATTAAAACTGGCTAGGGAAAATTCTTTTATAAAAGGAGTTGTGGGTTGGATTCCTTTTTGTGATGCTCAGGTGGAGGGTTATTTGGAACAGTATGCGGGGCGTGAAAAAATAGTTGGATTTCGCCATGTAATACATGATGAACTTGACGACAATTTTATACTTCGCACCGACTTTAACGAGGGTATTCAGGCCCTTAGCAGCTATTCCCTATGTTATGATTTATTGATTTTTGAGCGACACTTGCCACAAACGATTCAATTTGTAGATCAACATCCAGGGCTATCCATGGTGATTGACCATATTGCAAAACCTCGTATCAAACAAGATGAATTTGACCATGGCTGGGCTGCGAATATTAAGCGGCTGGCAGAACGCGAGCAGGTTACTTGTAAGTTGTCAGGTATGGTTACAGAAGTGCAGGGCGGCAGTTGGAATGAAGCAATGCTGAAACCCTATTTCGAAACTGTGTTGGAAGCATTTGGTCCTGATAGAATTATGTTTGGCTCGGATTGGCCGGTTTGTTTACTTCAAAGTACTTACACCAAATGGGTTGAAACAGTTTCATCTTTTATTGCGTCGCTATCGGTTTCTGAGCAAACTGCGATTATGGGTGGAACTGCGGAACGAGTGTATCTGGGGCATTTAAAAAATAAATAAAATAAAAATTATTAATTGATGGATCCCAATCTGCATCCAACCAACGAAAGCAGCGTAAGGCGAATAGGAATGGTTATCAAACTCAGACCTGAAAATCTGGAACAATATTTAGCGTTGCATGCAGATTCCAGCCCCGGGGTAAGAGATTTATTACTTAAATATCATCTTGAAAATTTCAGCATTTTCATACACCAAATCGGCACTGATTGGTTCGAGTTTGGCTACTACGAATATACAGGGACAGACTATGAAGCCGATCTCGCCGCCCTGGCAAATGAGCCCCGAAACCATTGCTGGTTGGAGATTTGTGACCCTATGCAGCTTCCGTTAGCGGGAGAAAATGGATGGGCAATGATGAAGCAGATTTTTTATAACAGTTCTACTAAATGAATAGTATACCTATTTCAATAGCTATTAATGCAAAACAGAAAGTTGTCAACTGAATTTGAATGGTTGACTTTTTTATAGTTTAATTTTCGATTAATGTATTATAATAGTCTAATTGTATTTAATACGGATGGTTCGTCTATTTTATGAATCAAGTTAATCATGGAAACTCGCTGATCAATTAAGCTATTAATTGTCTACTTTATACTACTCGAAAGACGATATTAATAGTCGGCTTTCTTCATTTTAGTTTCGAGTTATGACAGACTAAGCTGTAGCTCCTGAAAACTGTTTAATTAAACTCAGTTCTTTTTCAATATGGCTTTTTCCATCCTCTATATCAAAATCGGCCTGTAAGCCTAACCAAAATTTTGCAGAGTTATTGAAGTACTTGGAAAGCCTGAGTGCAGTGTCTGCAGTAATACGTCTTCTACATTTTATAATTTCGGAAATTCGTGTTTGCGGAATTCCGACATCTTTTGATAGGCGGTAAGCTGTAATCCCTAGAGGGGTTAAAAACTCTTCTGTTAATACTTCTCCAGGATGTATATTTCTCAAATATTTCATAGTAGATTCTTTAATGATAATCAATTATTTCAACCATTTCAGCATTGCTATTTTTCCAACTAAAAATGATGCGCCACTGGTCATTAATTCTTATAGAGTAGTAGTTTTTTAGAGCTCCTTTTAACTTTTCCAGTCTGTTCGAGGGTGGTATTTGCAAGTCATTTAAATTCTGTGAGTTATTCAACATTCTCAGTTTTCTTCTAGCAGTCTCTTGAATTTCTGGTGGTAAGTTTTTTACCCGTTCTCCTTTCCAGATATTTTCGGTATCCTTGTCTTTAAATGAACCAATCATACTATCGATAATCGTTACTAACGTCAAAGGTATGTAAACTTGCTTATATTCCAAAATCTAAAGTCTACTTTGGTATAATCTGGGGATTCTAACAAGTAGTAGTTGTTTGGTTTAAATATGATTTTCATAGTGAGTTGATAAAAGTTTGAATAGAAACAATGTCAGCGATAAAACATATATCTTTAAAAGAAGAAACTTTATTGGATATTAACTTTGCTGTAATCACTTGCAGCCAAAGTAAGGTCTAATTCAGATCTAATTGGATTCTTGACTGATTTGTTGTAAACTGACTCCTACTAAATTTAAAAAAATACAATGATACAAAAAATGGGTTTTAAATTGATGCAATTAGTTGTAATCATCTGCGTGTTGATGATGTATAACTTCAATGTAATTGCTCAGCGCACTAAAGATAAAGCTGGCTTTGTAAAAATATTTGATGGTAAAACCCTTGCTGGCTGGGAAGGGGATCCTACTTATTGGCGGGTTGAAAATGGCAACATGGTTGGTGAAATTACTCCTGCTACGTTGTTAAAAACCAATTCATTTATTATTTGGCAAGGAGGCAGTCCTGCCGATTTTGAAATCACCCTCGAATTTAAAATAACCAAGTCGGGCAATAGTGGTGTCAATTATCGCAGTATAGCCCTTACAGATGTACCCCATGCATTGAAAGGTTACCAAGCTGATATTGATGGTGCTAATAGATATACAGGTCAAAATTACGAAGAAAGAGCAAGGACGACCTTGGCTTACCGGGGCGAAATTGTGACAGTAGATGCTCTAGCAAATTCAACCGATGCGCTGAAAGATCATGTAATAAAAAATGCATGGTTGGTAAGAACGGTAACTGGTTCATTAGGAAAGGCCGAAGAATTGCTGGCAAATATCAAATCGGATGATTGGAATACCTGTCATATTGTGGCAAAGGGAAATCGTTTACAACACTATATTAACGGCGTTTTAACGACTGATGTAACAGATAATGATCCTGTTAATAGAAAATCAGCTGGTTTAATAGGTGTGCAAGTGCATGTGGGACCGCCAATGAAAGTAGAATACCGAAATATTATGTTAAAGGAAATTAAATAGATATTTAGTTTCCTTATTTTATTGAGTTAGCATTTCAATGAATGCTAATATGGGTACTTCCATTCAAAATAGTAGCAAATTAGGATAGCAAATACAAGTAATAGGATAATTTATATTGGTTGTCCTTCAAATTTCAATACTATTTATTTTCAGTAAGGTTATCTTTTGTAAATTCTTTGCTTTGAGAATAGCCAATTCTAATGGCAACTGATTGTAGGGTATCCTTGTTTGAAATAAAAAACGGCTTTGAGTACAGTGTCCAATGGGTAGGTTCCTTGTCGCTTTTACTCCAAATTTTATAGGCAATGGAAGCTCCATTAGTTTTACAAGTTAATATACATTTTTTATTTTTTATTGCTACTGTAGGAATTTCTGTGGCAGGTTGAATTCCATTTGGCCACTGTTGCGCTACCATTTCTTTCTCTGGCACATCTCCCCAAATATCAAATTTTTTAATCCAATTATCCATTGCATTACTAAGCTCCCTAAGCTTATATTGGTATTCCTTTTTTTTCGCCAAGTTATTAAATTGATAGGGGTCTTTTTCCAAATCATATAACTCTTCGGTTCCTTCTTTTGGTTGAAACCACCTCATTTCTAAAGGCGTCAATTTCCCACTATCTCGCAGGTCAATCATTTCTTTCATCATCGGTTGTCGTAGCCGATAACTTATATTCATGTAATAAGGTAATTCGGGATAAAAATTTCGCAAATATTGAAATCGAGTATCTCTAACCGATCGAACTCTATCATATTCGCTATCTAACCTATCTCTAGCAGCAAAAACATATTTCCGAATAACTCCAGGTCCGTTGATTCCAAAAAAAGGAGTCCCTTGGAAGTACTTTGGAATAGGAATATTTGCTACTGATAAAATACTAGGAGCGATGTCTATAAAACTGTGTAAATTACTATCAATGGATCCTGCTTTTTCCTTTTGTGGGTAACGAATTATGAATGGCACTTGGATACCTCGATTTAAAATTTCTCTCTTTACGTAGGGCAATCCATCGCCATGGTCACTATAAAATATAATTATAGTATTATCAAGAAGGCTATCTTCCACTAATTGATTCAATAGTTTTCCAATTTGACGATCCAACTCATTTACGTTCGATAAAAAACGTGCAATACCCATTCTTATTTTTGGTGAATTATGGTAATAGGGGGGTACCAAAACTTTCAATGGATCTACTTCGATTGGTTCTTTTATTCTATTCCATACCTGAGATTCATGGGTTACATTAAAATTGAAAATTGAAAAAAATGGTTTGTTTGAATCCATTCGATTTCGCCAGTGTGCTTGCTTGTCATTTTCATCCCATGCTGTTAGGGGTGCATCAAATTGATAATCCGTTTTATCATTATTTGAACAGAAATACCCCTCGGCTCTTAAATATTCTGAAAAACATTTTACTTTTGGCGGGAGCACTCTAGAATACCCGTTATTAATTTTTGAATTTCCTGCTGCATTGGGTAAAATAAAATCGGATGTTCTCATGTGGTGTGTACCAATCGATGTTTGATACATACCAGTGATTAGGGCAGATCTACTGGGTGCACAAACTCCAGCAGTGGTAAACATGTTGGTATAACGAACCCCTTCGCTTGCTAAATAGTCTAGATTAGGTGTTTTAACTAACGTATCTCCGTAACAGCCTAAATGAAGGCTCAAGTCTTCGGCTACAATTACTAGAATATTAGGCTTTTTCTGATTTTGTGAATACCCATTTAGTGTAAGCAGAAAAATACTTAGCATGAAAAAAGAGATCAGCTTTATCATTTTTTTTACTTTATTATTTGCCCAACAGCCCTTAGACCATATCCATTTTCACCTAACTCAGCTTTGTATTGATTCATTGCTTTTTGTAATCTTTCAACTACTGCTGGATATTTTTCAATTACATTATACCGTTCACCCGCATCGCGCCTCAAATCATAAAGCGCAAAATCGGTTTCAGCCTTCAAAGTTTTAGCGTTCTTTCCTCCATCATTGGGCAAAGAACCAATATTTGTACTATATTTTTGAGGCATCACTAATTTAAAACGATTATCCCGAATAGCTTTTAACTCATTGTATAAAAATAATTTTCTTGGCTCCGACAAAAAATCACCTTTCAAAATTGGTAATAGACTCACTCCATCGATTTTATTCACTGGTAAGCTAGCGCTAGTTATGTCAACTAATGTTGGAAGAATATCAACTGATGAAGCCAACCTGTTACAAACCATACCTTTTGGGATAACATCAGGCCATTTCATAATACAAGGCACTCTTTGGCCACCCTCAAATACAGTAAATTTCCCTTCTCTAAAAGCACCAGATGCCCCCGCATGGTCACCATAACTAATCCATGGTCCATTATCGGATGTAAATATGATTAATGTATTATTGGTAGCTCCAATAGCTCTTAGTTCTTTTACAATCTCTCCAACGCTCCAATCAATCTCCATCATAACATCTCCATACTCACCTTGCTCACTCTTTCCTTGAAACTTAGTTGATACTGCAAGGGGGATATGAGGCATTGTATGAGCTATGTACAAGAAAAAAGGGTTTTTCCTATTTTGTTTAATAAATGACACTGCCCTTTGAGTATATTGAGTAGTAAGCATATCCATGTCATCTGCTGTCTTTATTTCTTGAACTTTTTTATTTCCTTCATATAACCATAATGGCGGATCTGTTTGTGTCACTGAAGGGGCCTTGTTTCCTCTCTTCGCATTTCCGTATGGCCACATATCATTTGAATAAGGTAGTCCATAATATTGGTCAAACCCTTGCTGCATAGGCATAAATTTAGCATCATCTCCTAAGTGCCATTTTCCAATTACACAGGAACTGTATTTTTTTTTCTTTAGCAGTTCAGGAATTATTTCCTCTTCAGGGTTTAAACCATTACTACTATTTGGAAAAAGAACACCTGTAATTCCAACTCGTGCAGGATAACAACCTGTTAGTAATCCCGCTCGCGATGCAGAGCATACTGGAGCTGGGCTATAGTACTGTGTAAAAAGTGCCCCGTCATGCGCTAACCGATCTAAATTCGGTGTTCTGTAACCAATGGCGCCAGTAATGGTCATATCTGCATAGCCCATATCGTCCATATAGAAAATAACAATATTTGGACTTTTTAATAAGTTTTGGGCCTGCGTTGCAAAAAAAATAAATCCAGTTAAAATTATCGAAATGATTATTTTTTTATTCATATAAATTATTATATTTTTCATTGTGACCTCATTTCAAAAACAACCCTAAACTGGTTGGTCAATGGAAATGCTTTGTTTAACCCCTTTCTCTACTGGTGGCTATGTGGTGAGATTGTCCTAACGTATCCTACCATCCGGAAACGGTAATGAAGATAATACAATTCGTTTACTACGATCAGTAAAAGGCTTTCCATTACCATAATTCAGTTCTGTAATTTGTAAAAATATTTTTTTGTTTTTAGGCGCTACTTCTGGATAAGGGATATCATAATTCCGAAATGGTTCTACATGATAAAATAGGAAGGCGCGGTCGCCAAGGACAGAGACACTTGGATGCCGGGCAATACCGATATTACAAGATGGAGCTAATGGTTGATCTAATATTTTGCTAACAAATTTCCATGTAATAAGATCTTCAGATTTGTAGAGCGCAATATCAGGTCCGATTGGATCGGTAATCATCCAATAAGCTTTCTTCCATAGGAATACGTAAGGGGCTTCTTGGTATTCATAACCGGTAATAAGCTTATCATTTATGTCACCTTTTGCTAAACCATTGATAGTCCAGCTTTGAAGGTCTTTGCTTTCAGCGACGAATACTCCTTGAATTTTATCTTTTTCAGTGCGGGTCCACATCAGCCATTTATCATTATCCTTCAATAGCGTTGCATCTATTGAATGGGTTGATTTTAAAGACTCTTCAACCACTTTCCAGCCATTGAGTAAATCATTGGCTGGTGCAGCATAATGTTTAATCCACCATCCTCCACCTCCCCAATATCCTTCTATTCCGGGCTTAAATGTAACAAACATGTGATAGGTATCTCCGTCCCGAATAATTCCCGGAGCCCAGTATGTGAAGGGTGCATCCGGTTTACCTCCTAGTCCGTCGAACTTACAATATCCTACAAAGCGCCAAGTCTTCCAATCTTTTGAGGCCGCTACACCAATAGGACAAGCTGCGGATGTTCCACCTTCTTCCCTTAATGCTCGTCGGCCAGTGTAAAAAATCCACCACTCCTTCTCATGAGCGTTCCAAACTATTTCCGGATCGGCTGAGCCATGGTAATTAGGATCATTATAAATCGGGCATGGAATAGTGTCTGATTGATTGATTAATAGTGGAGGTTTACTTTTTTCTTGAGTGAAAGTTGAAACCTTCGATGAACTATTCTTTATTTCTCCAGCAACTGATTGTGCCAGAAAACCTAAAAGAATACTATACAATAATTTCTTGCTCATGAATTTTCCTAATTGGCAACACTTTTTATTAAGCAAAAAACATATAAAAGAAAATAAGCGTTATCAGAAGGTAACCAGCAACTAATCTTGGGTCACTCCATCCTTTAATTTCTCCTTTTAGAATATGGGAAGGTTTTTCCCACACTAGTTCTTTAATGGTTTCCTTATCGGGGGTGGGGGTCATATAACTTACGATCCAATAAATTGCTGAGCAGATGCAAAACAACCACCAAGCCTGCATCATAAATGGTATACCTAATCCATCTGTAATAATCATTCCACCACTAATACTTGGGTAGTCCAAACAAAAAGCAGTAACCCCTAACACAAACCCAATAATCAACGTAATGATTGAAGCTTGCTTAGTGCCCCGATGTGATAAAACACCAAAAACTAAAACAGTAGATATAGGGGGTGCCAATGCAGCTGCTATTCGGTTGATTGCCTCAAATATGCTAGTGAATTTTCCACCTTGGGTGCTCCAAATCATAGCTAAAATCATTACTATAATGGAAGCAATTCTACCAGTTTTAATTAGTGACTTGTCATTCAGATTCGGCTTTATACGCTGAGCAATATCGAAAGCAGCTAAAGTGCCAATACTATTTAAAGCAGCTGCTATATTACTCATTAATGCTGCCAATAAAGCTGCTGACACAATACCTTTTATTCCAGTAGGTAATAATGTATTGACCAAATAGGGAAATGTTTGATTGGCATTTTCACCAATTTCATTTCTGAATATGGCATACCCAATAATACCTGGTAATATGAGAATAAAAACGGGGAATAATTTCAAAAATCCTGCAAAAAGAGGCCCCAGTTTGGCATCTCTTAATGAATCTGCACCTAAAACCCTTTGTACATGTGTTTGATCACTACACCAATACCATATTCCTAAAACAGGGTAGCCCAATAAACAGGCATACCATGTTAAACCCGATGAAGAGCCTTTTGGTGATAGGGCATTGATGGATTCATTGGTATGTAAAATACTTAATTGCCCTGGTTTTATCGCTTGTTTAAAGGCTTCCATTGAATGAATGCCATGGTCACTTAACGCTGAAATTGCATAGCCAGTCAATAAAATGGTACCTGTAAAAAGAATAACAGTTTGGATTGATTCAGTAATTACTACTGCTTTTAAACCTCCTAATACCGTGTATATTGTAGTGATCAGAGAGATGAGTGTAATAGACCAAACAACACTAATTCCAAAAAAACTTTCGAAAACAACAGCCCCAGCATATAAGCTCATTCCAATATGGACAAATAATGCGCCAATAATACCTATAAAAGCCAGAACTGTTCTTGAATTCTTGCAGTACCGTCTTTCTATAAATTCGGGAAGGGTTGCTACTTTATTTTTAAAGTACAATGGT
>CANJDY010000078.1 GCA_947472635.1 Chitinophagaceae bacterium | reverse complement strand
CAAGGCGTGGATCAGGCTCTGTATACCCCTCATCCTGGGCTTGTTTTACTACGGAAGCAAAACTTTTTTTACCATCATAATGATTGAATACAAAATTGAGTGTTCCACTCAATACAGCTTCCATCGTATGAATTTTATCTCCGCTGCGCAAAAGATCATTTAACGAACCAATAATTGGCAAACTTGCTCCAACATTGGTTTCGAAGAAAAACTGCGCATTGAATTCAGTTGCTAATTTTTTCAATTCAATATAATACTCAAAACTGGAAGAGCAGGCAATTTTATTACAGGCTACCACAGAAATGCTTTTCTTCAATAATTGATCATAACAGGCGGCAACCTTTTCATTGGCCGTAACATCGGCAAATACCGCATTGCGCAAATTTTTCTCTTGGATGGTATCTATAAAACCTTGTATGCTCATCTCTTCCCCGTTGCTTAATAATTCCTTCCACTCAATGAGGTTAATCCCTTCATCATTGAAAATCATTTTTTTACTATTAGCCAACCCTACTACATTTATTTTTAAGTGCAATTTTTGTTGCAGAAATTTTTGTTGTTTGAGAATTTGCGCTACTAATTTTCCGCCAACATTACCTACGCCGGTAATAAATAAATTCACTTCTTTATAAATGGTTTCAAAAAACTCTTCGTGCAATACATTAATAGCTTTTTTTACATCATGGGTAGAAATTACTGCAGAAATATTTCGCTCGGATGAACCCTGCGCAATGGCTCTTACATTTACTCCATTACGACCTAAATTACCAAACATTTTTCCACTAATCCCAGGATGACTTTTCATATTATCACCTACCAATGCAATGATTGCCAGCTCTCTTTCCACAATAATGGGATCTACTTTTTTGGTAGCAATCTCAAAAGCAAATGCTTCATCTATAGCGTTCTTTGCCTCATCCGCATAAGCAGAATCCATTCCCACACTGATGGAATGCTCGGAAGAACTTTGAGTAATAAGAATTACATTAATTTTTTTGTTAGCCAATGACTCGAATAATTTTTTTGAAAAACCAGGTATTCCCACCATCCCGCTTCCCTCTAAACTCAGCAACGATATACTATTGATACTGGATATACCTCGAATACTGCTTCCGCTAACAGTGGATTCTTTTTGAATCACCGTCCCAAGATCCTGCGGCGCAAAAGTATTTTTTATCCAGGTAGGTATCCCCTTACTGCTCACGGGCTGTATGGTGGGGGGGTAAATAACTTTGGCACCAAAATGCGATAATTCCATAGCTTCCTGGTAAGAAATTTGCGGAATAATCTTCACGTTGCTTACCAGCCTTGGGTCTGCTGTCATCATGCCGGAAACATCAGTCCATATTTCCAACACCCTTGCAGTAAGAGCTGCAGCAATGATGGCTGCGGTATAATCTGACCCTCCCCTTCCTAGTGTAGTGGTGGTGCCATTTTCATCGGATGAAATAAATCCTGGTAAAATAAATAACGACGCGGAAGATCCAGTAAAATAGTCAACTACTTTTTTATTGGTCGCCAAAAAATCTACCGCAGCAGCACCAAAATTGGAATCGGTGATAATCAACTCTCTTGCATCTTTCCACTCAATATCCTCAGCTTCAGATGTAAATTTTGCAGCAATGATTTGCGATGATAAAATCTCCCCATAACTCACCATCCGATCCTTAGTTCGATCCGACAATTCACCCAATAAGAAAATACCCGTACAGATATCTTCAATTTCATTACATAAAGTTTTTACTAAACTCAGTACCCTACTTTGCTGCGTAATCGGTAGTAGCTCCTTCACTGTCTGTAAATGCCGCTGCTCGGACTCCAACAATTTATCCTTATAACTTTCATTGCCTTCAGAAGCCAGATGACAACACTGCAACAAAATATCGGTTATGCCGCCAAGAGCAGATACTACCACAATGGTTGTATCCTGCTTCATTTTTTCGTTTACAATAGCAATTACTTTGTTAATATTTTCAGCGTTCTTAACCGAACTTCCTCCAAACTTGACAACCTGCATGAGTTTTTATTTGTGTAAATGTAAATAGTAGAAATCAAAAATTATTTTTCTTGAAAAAGCCAATAGCCCAATGGTGATATGTAGTTGCACAACCCTTAACGGGTCGTAGGGGCTGTACTAGTAAAAGCAGTACCAGTAGCTGTTGCAGCTACGGAAATAGGAAGGGAGATGATATGTAAATTCACTTGAACCACTTTTATATTTTGCTAAATTAGGGAATTAATTGTTATAGAGTACAAGTATTTGATAATTTTGAAGTATTTTCATGTTTTACTTGCAATGATGCCTGCATTGCTACATTTTATTAAATAATTTTGAATATGGATCACCAGTCAACCCGAGGTTTGCGGCATTTTAAAAATTTGGTAGGAATCAAATTTCAGCTATACAACAGCCTATTTACCTCTCTTCCTTTTCATCGCATTGAAAAAACGGGGATTTTATTGTCCCTTTTGCAAAACAATTGTGAGGAAGGTTTTAAGAAAAACCAAAGCCCTGCTGAAATTATAGAGGATTTTTTTTCTAAACACACCACTTACAAACTTCCTCAGGAGCGGCTGGACCTACTATTTCGATTCATTCAATATATTGAGCGGCAAGTAGTATTATTCGATGCGCTAGAAGATGCCGCATTTAAAGAGGTACACGATACCAATGGTGTGGGTACTTTGAAACACCTTGAAAGTGAAGTAATCGAACATAAAAAGCAAGATGAATTAAAGGAAAAACTCGCCAATTTTGCTATTCGGTTGGTATTAACGGCACATCCTACCCAGTTTTATCCAGGTTCCGTTTTGGGAATCATCAATGACCTTTCCAATGCATTGGCTGAAAATAATGCCGTTCAAATCAATATGTACTTGCAACAATTGGGAAAGACGCCTTTCTTTAAAAAGCAAAAACCTACTCCCTATGATGAAGCTATGAACCTGATTTGGTACCTCGAAAATATCTTCTACCCTGCAGCAGGTAGAATCATTTCTTTTTTAAAAAACCAGTTTCCTGATGCACTCAATGAATTGAATCCAATTATCACCATGGGATTTTGGCCCGGTGGGGATCGGGATGGGAATCCTTTTGTAAAGGCAGCAACTACTTTAAAAGTAGCAGATGCACTAAGGGGGGGAATCATTAAATCTTATTATTTGGAAATAAGAAGAATTAGGCGAAGACTAACTTTCGAAGGGGTAGACACCATTTTAATTGACTTGGAAAATGATATGTATAATAATATATTTATTCCGGGTCAAAGAACCCATTTAAACAAGCAGGAAATATTAAAATCCCTCAACCAGATTAAAGAGATTTTGATTTACAAACACAATAGCCTGTTTCTGCATTTAATTAATAATTTAATCAATAAGGTAAACGTTTTCGGACTGCATTTTGCTTCGCTCGATGTAAGACAAGAAAGTACCATTCATAGCAATGTACTGGCTTCCATTGCAGAAAAAAACACCTGTCTGCCTCCCAATTATGCAACCATTACAACAAATGAAAAAATACAATTACTTACGCAAATTACTACCCCACTAAAAGAGGAACTGTTTGATCAAGAATTAACCACCGATACCATTGCCACTATCAAAGCTATTCGTACCATTCAGGATTTTAATGGGGAGGCCGGTTGCAATCGCTATATTATCAGCCAATGTAATAGTGCCCTCAATGTACTGGAAGTATATGGCCTATTTCTCTTAAGTGGTTGGAAACAAAATGAAATCAACGTAGATATCATTCCATTATTTGAAACGGTGGATGATCTGCAAAATGCAGCAGGGATTATGAAGACCCTGTATGCCAATAAAAACTACAATACCCACCTTATCCGAAGAAAAAAGCGACAAACCATCATGCTTGGATTTAGTGATGGTACCAAAGATGGAGGTTATTTAATGGCTAACTGGGGGATATACAAGGCAAAGGAAGAATTAACCGCCATCTCAAAAGAATATGATATTGAAGTAATTTTCTTTGATGGTCGTGGTGGACCACCCTCAAGAGGAGGAGGGAAAACACATAAGTTTTATGCTTCGATGGGACAAAATATTTCAAATAAGGAAATCCAATTAACTGTTCAGGGGCAAACGGTGAGCTCCAACTTTGGAACCATTGATGCGGCACAATTTAATATTGAGCAATTACTGCATGCAGGCATTTCCAATGACTTGTTTAACAACCGACATATCACACTTCAAAAAGATGAAGAATCCCTGTTGCAGGAACTGGCCAATCAAAGTTTCACAAAGTACAGTGCACTGAAAGATCATCCCTACTTCGCAGATTATTTGTCGCAGGTAAGTCCTTTGAAATTTTACAGCGAAACAAATATTGGTAGTAGACCCGCTAAACGTGGCGGTGGCAATAAAATATCTTTCAAAGATTTACGTGCAATCCCTTACGTAGGAGCATGGGCGCAATTGAAGCAAAATGTAACTGGATATTTTGGCGTGGGCACTGCTTTAAGAGAGCTTGACCAACAGGGGAAATTTGCTCAGCTAAAAAAGCTATATCAAAATTCATTGTTCTTTAAAACCCTACTCGACAATAGTGAAATGGCGATGAAAAAATGCTTTTTCCCATTGACTGCTTTTCTTGCCAAAGACGAAAAGTATGGGGAAATTTGGAACATGATCTATGATGAATACAATTTAACCCAACAATACATACTCAAACTTTCTGATAAAACGGAATTGATGAGCGACTACCCTGTAGACCAGCTTTCCATACTGATGCGGGAAAAAATGGTGTTGCCACTGCTTACCATCCAGCAATTTGCCATCATGAACATCCGTGAAATTGAAGATAGCCTTATCAATACTCCTTTAAAAGCTACCTACGAGAAACTAGTAATGCGATCCTCTTTTGGCATCATCAATGCGGGAAGGAATTCAGCATAGCATTGATTGTATAAAATAGAGGCCCTCCGTAGAAACGGAGGGCCTTAACGATTGCTTGCTATATGAAAAAGGTAACTATATACAAAACAGTACTTACTTAAAATTTATACACCGCAGCTAATAAAGCTGTAGCAGTTGATTTGGAAGTGGTGCCATCATTTTTTGTGTAGAACCCACTTTGTGCAGATTCAAATCTTAATTCAGGAATCAATGTAAAAGAGCCTGCTTTAATATTCACAGACAATGTATTGGCTAAAATATTCTTTGTTCCAAAATAAATCATTTTGCTATCGCTGATATACTCAGTCCTTAAGGTTAAGCCCACAGTAGCACTAGGATCCGCATTTAAGTATAAGGCAACACCCTTCCAACTTCCATTTACAGATCCTGCACCTTCAACCTGGTTGCGACTTTGAACAGTTCCATTAAAACCAACGTTAAATTTATCAGACACAATACCGGTAACCACTAAATCCAATTGGTTAAAGCTTTTAAGCCCAAGTGGATTTAATCCTTTAGTAGAACCAAAAAAACCTGCATAATTGAGATAGGTTTTGAATTTACCATCAACAGATCCTCCACTCAATTGTGCAATCAATGTTTTAACACTGGTTGTTGAAGCGGTTTGATCTATAAAATTGGCGACGCCTACCATAAAGCCAATATTACCTTCCGTAACATCCATTTTTACACCGGTATGTGAAAACGGTCCATTGGTAAACATATAGGACATGCTGTAATTTCTATTTAAAGGTGCATCCATTAATTCGTATCCCACATGGGTAGCAAATTTACCTGCAGTTATTTTTACTTTATTTGACAATGCATAGGTCAAGTACATTTGTTTTACCAGTGCCAATGATGACCCACTAGCTTTTTCATAGTAAGAAAACTCTTCTGCTCTAGCACCAAAACCTAGATCAACTGTACCAGTAATCTTTCCTGATAATGCTGTTGCATCCGCTTTGATAGTAGCCATACCCAATGCAAAAGCACCCTGGGAATTGGTAAAACTTGTTTTGTTATTACTACTTATACCATCCGACACATTTGCGAAATTGTGACGATAATAGCCATCCACAGAACCGGAAATAGTCAAGGTCTTAGTTGAATCCTGGGCGAAAGAGCAATTGATAAAAGTTGCAGTAACCATCAAGGTCATTAAAAAAATTCTTGTCATTTTTGAAAGTTTTAGTTAAATAATAAGTTGATTTACCTGGAATATCCCAGATAACCTTTCAAGTAGCATCGTTAAAACTTATTGGCAAACTAATAAAGCAAATTGAGTTTTTCAAGCCCCAATTTATAGATATAGCAATAGGTATGCTTATTAGCTGCGCTAGGCAGAAAGAAAAAATCACCAGGGTTATTAATAGGGTACAAACAACCCTGGTGATGAGTTCAATTAGATATTTTCTTTTTCTTCAAATACTCCACCGGTACTTACCAGCAAGGTTCCTTGTAAATATTTTTCATCATGTTGTGAAGCATCTAATCCTTCTTCCTCATCGGCAGCACTTACTCTGATTGGCAATATAAAGTTGATGAACTTGAAGATTAAAAATGACATAGTAAAGCTATAAGCTACTACTATGAGCATGGCCTTCGCCTGAATTAAAAAGAACGAGAAATTACCATAGAACCAACCCTGAGGACCATCTTTGATACCATGAATCAACTGGTTAGCAAAAATACCAGTCAACAACATTCCTACCATTCCACCAATACCATGACAAGGAAAAACATCCAATGTGTCATCCAAGCTTGATTTTTGTTTGATACTTACTGCAATATTGGAAATAATAGCTCCAACCACCCCAATGATGATACTTTGAGGAATACCCACAAAACCTGCACCCGGAGTAATGGCAACCAATCCTACTACGGCACCGATACAAAATCCTAATACAGATGGTTTTTTTCCTTTCAACACATCAAAGAACATCCAGGCCAAACCTGCTGCTGCTGCTGCTGTATTAGTAGTACCAAATGCATTCACCGCTAAAGGAGTAGCTCCTACTGCAGACCCTGCATTGAAACCAAACCAACCGAACCAAAGTAAACCAGTACCAATTAATACATAAGGTACATTAGCTGGAGGAATTTCAGTTTTTTGCTCGTGCGATTTTCTTCTTTTCAATACAAGTGCACCGGCAAGTGCAGCGCAACCAGCTGTAATATGAACCACTGTTCCACCTGCAAAATCCCATGCACCCATTTTGGCAAGGAATCCTTCCGGATGCCAGCTCCAATGTGCTACGGGTGCATATACCAACAAACTAAATAAAATAATGAACATTACATAAGCCGTAAACCGAATTCGTTCGGCTACTGCCCCTACCACCAAACCGGGAGTAATAATGGCAAACATCAGTTGAAACAATGAAAATAGGGTAAGTGGCATTGTATTAGCAAGTGGCCAGGCCGCATGTGACTTTACTCCCTTAAAAAATAAGAAAGTCCTTGGGTCACCGATGAAACCACCAAGGGAATCTCCAAAACTCAAACTAAATCCAACTACAATCCATAACACCCCAACAATACCGGCAGCTACCACACTCTTAATCATGGTAGAAATCACGTTTTTACGATTCACCATTCCACCATAAAAGAAAGCAAGTCCTGGAGTCATTAAAAAAACCAGTGCTGTAGAAATCAGCACCCAGGTCATATCGGATGTATTGTATTGAGGACCTCCAACTATTTTAGTGGGATCATAATCGGCTTCAGGGGCAATAAAAGCAGCCGCCAAAGCAACAGCAATCAATACCACAAATGGCAGGACCGACTGGATTGAAATTTTTTTCATACTCATTGTTTTTTGGTTTTAC
This sequence comes from Chitinophagaceae bacterium, assembly GCA_947472635.1. The sequence goes on along the minus strand of CANJDY010000078.1, from coordinate 2,152 downwards.
AAAATCAATATAACATTGTGTTTTATTGATATATTACATTTATTGAGTAAAATTATGAATTATGAACCATCCAAAGATCAAATTATTTATATATTTCTTATCGTAATATTTAATATATATTACCCATTATTCTATAAACAAGATCATTTTAATAAATTATTTAAGAAATAAGTAGCTAAATTGATCAAATAATGGATTTACTGATAAAATAAGTTAATATTTTATAATTTATCTAAATTTAGCAAATTATGGATTTACTGCTAATTTTTAATAATATTTAATTTATTACATATACAACAACTTACAATAGGGATTATTTTTATTGTAATAAATATTTAGAACACTGTAATTGGTGCGAAAGACAAAAAAAAGGGATGCAGTTGCCTGCATCCCTTAAAACTATTCAATGTAAAATACTGCCTTATAAGTAACGAGCAATTGCGTTCCTATCAGCCGTTTCTAATAAGGATTGACCCGTCAAAAACTCATCTACCTTTTGTGCGCAATCCCTTCCTTCCTTAATTGCCCATACCACCAGCGATTGCCCACGACGCATATCACCTGCAGTAAATACTCGGGAGATATTGGTTTGGTAATTTTTTTCTGAAGCCCGCACATTACCCCTTTCATCCAATTCAACCTCTAGCTCACTGATCATTCCTTCGTGCTGAGGATGCACGAATCCCATCGCCAAAAATGCCAATTCACAAGGAACTTTCCGCTCACTTCCTTTTACCTCTACAAACTGGGCAGGTTTATTATCCATCACTTTCCACTCCAAGTCAACTATGATAACCGCTTTCAAATGACCCTTCTCATCTCCAATAAATTCCTTCGTTGCCACTGCCCATTTTCTATCACATCCTTCTTCATGAGATGAGGTCGTTTTGAGTAACATTGGATAAGTAGGCCAAGGCATAGAACCATTTCTTTGGCTTGGAGGTTTGGGTAATAGCTCAAACTGAGTTACCGAGGCCGCTTTCTGCCGATTAGAAGTGCCTACACAATCGCTTCCGGTATCTCCACCTCCAATAACAATTACATTTTTACCAGTAGCCTTAATCTCTTCCTCAGAAAATGAACTGCCAGTAACCCGCTTATTTTGCTGCTTTAAAAACTCCATCGCAAAATATACCCCTTTCAAATCTCTTCCTGGTATATCCAGGTTTCTAGGAATAGTACTCCCTCCAGCCAGCACAATTGCCTGGTATTCTCTCAACAGATTACTAATACTGATATCAACCCCCACATTAGCATTACATTTAAACACAACCCCTTCTTCTTCCATTAATTTTACCCTTCTGTCGATTACCCATTTTTCGAGCTTGAAATCAGGAATGCCATATCGTAATAAACCGCCCGGTAAATCATCCCTTTCAAATACGGTTACTGTATGTCCAACAATATTTAATTGAGCAGCAGCAGCCAACCCTGCTGGTCCACTTCCGATTACTGCTACTTTCTTACCCGTTCTTACAATCTGTTTATCAGCTTGTACATATCCTTTATCAAAGGCAATTTCGATGATATGTTTTTCGATTTCTTCAATCGCTATAGCCGGTTGATTGATCCCCAACACACAGGCTGTTTCGCAAGGTGCCGGGCAAATACGACCAGTAAACTCAGGAAAATTGTTAGTAGAGGACAATATTCCATAGGCCTCTTTCCAGCTTTTTCTATATACTGCATCATTGAATTCGGGAATCACATTGCCTAGAGGGCAACCATTGTGACAAAAAGGAACGCCACAATCCATACATCTCGCTGATTGCTGGTTTAACTTTTCATCGGAATATCGCTCTATAAATTCTTTATAGTCACCCACCCTTTCTTCGGGTAAACGCTTGGAGGGAAGCTCCCGCGTAAATTCTAAAAATCCTGTTGGTTTGCCCATATATACTTTGCCTCCAAAGCGGAGAATTTTTTTAAAGTAAATAATATTTTAATGCTACTTTATAAAATGGAATGCTACTTCTTCATTTCCTTTTTAACTTTTCCGGATTGCTTTTCTAACACTTTTTTATAATCCTTAGGAAATACTTTAACGAAATTCTTTAATTGGTTCTCAAAGTCTTCCATTACAAATTTCGCTACCGTACTTTTAGTATGCATAAAATGATCACTGATCATTGTAAGTAATTCCTCCTTATCT
>CANJDY010000077.1 GCA_947472635.1 Chitinophagaceae bacterium | reverse complement strand
ATAGAAGTACTAAAATATCCAATTGGTGAAGGAAAATATGAATAGAATTTACTTTGATAATGCCGCTACCACTTCACTTGATCCGGTAGTACTTGAAGCAATGATGCCTTTTTTGACAGAAAAATTTGGTAATCCTTCTTCTATATATTCCTATGGCCGCGAAACAAGGATGGCTATCGAGCAGGCAAGAAAAACGGTGGCCAAAATTTTAAATGCACATCCTGCAGAAATATTTTTTACTAGTGGCGGAACAGAAAGCAGCAATACCGCAATTTTTTCAGCAGTGAGGGATTTAGGATGTGAGCATATCATTACTTCTGAAATAGAACATCATGCTGTATCCCATACAGTACAATATTTAAAAAATGCTGAAAAGGCAACGGTGAGTTATGTAAAACTATTGCCCGATGGACATATCGATCTGGATGATCTTGAAAAATTACTAGCTGCTTCTTCAGTCAAAACGTTGGTAACCCTTATGCATGCTAATAATGAAATTGGCAATATGCTGGATATCCATGCCGTGGGAAATTTATGCAAATTACACAATGCTATTTTTCACAGTGATACCGTACAAACGGTAGGGCATTTTCCCCTTGATTTACGAAACACGCCGATACATTTTATAACTGGGGCAGCACATAAATTTCATGGTCCAAAGGGGACGGGTATTTTATACATCAATGAAAATATACGTATCCAGCCATTTATATACGGTGGTGGGCAGGAAAGGAATATGCGGGCTGGCACTGAAAATATCGCTGGAATTGTAGGGCTTGCTAAAGCTTTGGAAATTGCTACTTCGGACTTAGAAGCCGATCGTGTATTCATCAGTTCTTTAAAATGGTACATGTACGAAGCGCTTACAAAAAATATTCCTGGAATTAGTTTTAATGGAGATGTGTTGGGAAATAGTCTTTATACTGTTTTGAACGTAGGTTTTCCAGCAACTGAAAAATCTGAAATGTTGCTTTTTAATTTGGATATCAATAATATCTGTGCCAGTGGCGGAAGTGCTTGTACTTCGGGTGCCGATCAAGGAAGTCATGTTATTCGGGCCATTCACAATGATCCCAATCGGATTGCAGTTCGGTTTAGCTTTAGCAAACACAATACCAAGGCAGAAATCGATTCGGTAGTAGAGAAATTGAAGGTATTAATTTAATAAAGAAACAATAGCTTTTCAATGCTACAGTTTTGAAATGCGGCTATACTAAAAAAATATTTTCGTTTAAAATTATCATCGAATTAAAACAGTACTCCCTTTCAACTCAAAGCGTTTACCGGTATCAATATTTGTATACTGCAATACCCAAACAAATGTTCCTGGATCTTGAGGATTGCCCTTATAAGTTCCGTCCCATTTATTATTCCAGTTTTGGGTTTCAAAAATTAATTGTCCAAAGCGGTTAAAAATTCTAAACAGCAGGTCCTTTGCTTTATAGGCATTGGTTGGGTATAGAAAATCATTTAATCCATCGTTGTTGGGTGAAAATCCTTTTGGGACAGCGATATAACAGTTGCCCATTACCTGAATGGTGTGGGAGATGGTATCTGGACAACCGGCAATATTTTTCACAATGAGTTGGACCGGAATATTTTTAATTGAATTAGAAGAGGGGTATGATTGAACTGGCGGTGAATTCAGCGAGCTGGTGTTACCGTTGCCAAAGTCCCATTCCCAACTTGATACAGGTCCCGTACTTTTGTCTGTGAAAACGGCAGGATCACCAGGGCAAACAACCGCTGTTGATTCAAAGGCTGCAGTTACTTGGTTACTGGTTAGTGTGATGATGGTAGAGGAGGTGTCATTACAGGTCCCATTTGTAACAATAAGGGTTGCACGCTTTTGTCCGTAGGTGGTCCAGATTACAGAAGTGCCTTTTAAAATACTAGAGATATTATTATCAAAACTCCATTTCCAACTATTTACGCCATTATTTGCATTGTGCAGATAAACTATTGTATCAGTCAAGCAGCCAGGTCGTATGGAAGAATTGAAGTCAGCGGAAACCGTATCTTTTGCAAAAAATGGTAGCATCGCTCCCGCAGTAGTTGGCATGCCACATTCATTAATAACCGTATTGCCATCTGTACCATTTTTTAGTGTAATTTGAAAGTTGCCCGATTTTTGAATGGGTGCCGATAAGTTGACCTTGATAAATTGGGTTAGGCCATTTGCTGCGCAAATGCCTGCGGCGCTCGCTATAGATACAGGATAGGTTCCCGTGATTACAAAATCGCTGCCATCCGCTGCGATGGAATTACAAAACATAGGGTCTTTAAAAACCAGTTCTAACGATCCAGGAGCACAACCAATTTTTGATAGGCTGTCCATAGGGGTGGGAGTTAAAGGAAATACAGTTACCGGCAGTGATTGTCCGACAGGAAATCCGCGATCACAATTGTCCAATAAATTATTTCCATCAGTACCTGTTTCAATGCGGATGGTGTAATTCCCTGGGGGAACGATTCCTCCAAGTATAAGGACTACTGAGTCCATATCAAATCCTGTACTGCATCCAACTCCTACCGCACTTACAATGGGAGCAATGGCAGGGGAGATACTGAAATCAGATCCATTAGCAGCCAGGCTGCTACATTTCATTTTCTTATTCAGTTTTACTGACACACTGCTACCATCACAGGCTGCTCTAGCTTTAAGTAAGTTGGGAATTACTGGGTCAGTAATATTGGCGCTTCCACCACCAAAAGAAAGTGAATATCCACTTTGCGAATTGCTGAAATGACTGATTAGTAAAAGGTAATTATGCCCTACAACTAAGGACGGCATAGTGCTAAAAAGGGGCAGTGGAGGTCCGGTATTAGTAGATCCGCACACTGTACTCAACGTACCGGCTGCAGATGCGCCTGTATTGCCTGGTTCACCAGACCAGTTACAGGATACAAAAAGACTTGCATCTGTAAAAACATCTGCCGGATTGCGGTTGGTGACATCAAAGAGTTGCCAGTCGTAGTCATCGGAAATGGTGTTTGGCTTGATTAAAAATCCTAAAGTTCCTGCAGAAAAGCAAGTGAATTTATACCAATATGGATTTTTATCAGTTACTAGGGATGCCGTGCAGGGACCAGGCACCAGTCTATCGCCGCAGATAGGTACAGATGCCATTTTGAAAGTATCAGTTCCACAAACAGGAAATGCAGTTGCAGGATTTTGTCCTAATGCAGCGCAGGTGGTCTGTGCAAAGCTGTCTGCTCCTGAAAGAAAAAGTAGCAGCACGTATATTAATATTTTCTTATTTCTACTCATAAGATAGTAGTAAAGATAAATTATTGGCGCCTTAGTCAGTCATTTTGCTTTTAGAGAATTCTGAGTGATGTAAAAATAGCGGATTCCCAAAGTGGCTTTCTTTCTCTAGTAAAAGTATTCCCTGAGTTTGCTGCCATTGAGTGTATAGTTGGCTTACTTTACCTTCGCCTTTACCTCCTGTAATTTCAGCAATGCTTCTACCGGTGTTAATCGGTTGATGTCAACAGCATTCAACAAAGTCCTAATCTCTTCAAATGTGGCGGAATGTGCATCAAAAATACTAAGCTGCATTTTTGGAATACTGAGTTGTTGTATTTTTTCATCCAAACTGTCCCCCTTGTTTTCTGCTCGATTGTCCCGACTTTGTTCTAATTGCAATAAAACTTCATTCGCTCTTTCAATTAAGCTTGGCGGCATTCCTGCCATGCGAGCCACGTGAATACCAAAACTGTGTATACTTCCACCTGGTGCAAGCTTTCGTAAAAAAATAATTTTGTTTCCTACTTCCTTATTGGTAACATGGTAATTCTTTACACGCGGTAATTTATTTTCCAATTCGTTTAATTCGTGGTAATGTGTGGCAAATAATGTTTTAGGGCTATTAGCTGACTGGTGTAAATATTCTACGATACTCCAAGCAATAGAAATGCCATCATAGGTGGAAGTGCCTCTTCCAATTTCATCGAGTAAAATCAGACTTCGGGGAGTGATATTATTGATGATGCTAGCCGTTTCATTCATCTCCACCATAAAAGTACTTTCACCACCACTCAAATTATCGCTAGCACCTACCCGGGTAAATATTTTATCCGTTAATGGAATTTTCGCATCGCTCGAAGGAACAAAACTGCCCATATGTGCCATCAGGGTGATGAGGGCTGTCTGCCGTAGGATTGCACTCTTACCGCTCATATTTGGCCCGGTTAAAATAATAATCTGCTGGCTTGAAGGATCTAAGTATATATTATTGGAAATATAAGTTTCGCCTGGAGGCAAATATCTTTCAATGACAGGGTGGCGACTATCTTTAATATCTAGAATATTGCTATCGTTGATTACAGGTTTTTTGTACTGGTACTGGAGGGCATTGTGTGCAAAGCAGGTTAAACAATCCAATATTGCCATCACATGTCCATTTACCTGCATGGGAGCAATATAATCCTGCAACTCATTTAATAATTTTTCAAAAAGTTGCATTTCTATTTGAAGAATTTTATCCTCGGCGCCTACAATTTTTTCTTCGTACACTTTTAATTCAGGTGTAATATATCGTTCTGCATTGGCCAGTGTTTGTTTACGAATCCAGGTTTCGGGCACTTTTGTTTTGTGCAAATTGGTAACTTCTAGGTAATAACCAAATACATTGTTGAAACTGATCTTTAAAGAAGATATGCCGGTGGCGATTGCTTCTTTTTGTTGGAGTTCTATCAGGTACTCTTTTCCACCGCTGGATATTTTCCTTAATTCATCCAACTCCTGGTTGATACCATTTGCGATAACTCCTCCCTTTGATGCAAGGGCTGGCGGAGCTTCATTAATTTCTGTAACTATTTTTTCTACAATCAGCTTGCAGGGATTGAGTGAGTCGCCTAGGCGATTTAAATACTCATTATTGGTGGCGGCACAAATTTCTTTTATGGAAGCAGTTTGTAATAAGCCCCGAGCAATTTGCAATACTTCCCGTGGGTTGACTTTTTTTAATGGCACTTTACTTACGAGTCTTTCCACATCACCTGCCTGTTTCACATGATGCGAAATTTTATTTCTTATATCGGCTTCATTTAGAAAGTATTCAACTGTATCAAGTCGCTCTTTTATTTTTATGCTATCATTCAGTGGTAGTACCATCCAGCGTTTCAATAGACGCGCACCCATCGGGGAAACGGTATTGTCCAATACTTTCAATAAAGTGTTGCTTCCATCAGCTCCTCCAAATAATTCTAAATTGCGGATGGTAAATCGGTCCATCCACAAATGTTCTTCTCGATCGATTCTTTGAATGGAAGTAATATGGCCCAAATTTGGATGCTCCGTATCTTTTAAATAATGCAGAATAGCGCCTGCAGCAATCGTTCCCTCCCGTAAACTTTCTACCCCAAACCCCTTCAAACTGTGGGTGCCAAAATGTTTTAGCAGACTTTCACTTGCATAAGCCTCTGCAAAAATCCATTCATCAAGGGTATAGGTAAAAAATTTAGTGCCAAAATATTCCTTGAAATTTTTTTGTTGGTTGCGTTGAAAAATCACTTCTGCAGGATGTAAGCTTTGCAGTAATTTGTCTGCATATTCTCGGTCGCCTTCGGCTACAAAAAATTCGCCTGTGCTAATATCTAAAAACGCGATACCAATTTTTGATCCCTCAAAGTGAAGGGCGGCCAAAAAGTTATTGCTATTGTACTCCAATAATTTATCGCTGGTAGCTACCCCTGGTGTAACCAATTCGGTAACACCCCTTTTAACGATTCCTTTTGCCTGTTTTGGATCTTCCAGTTGGTCACAGATAGCTACCCGGTAGCCAGCTTTTACCAATTTGTGTAAGTAGGTATCTAGTGCGTGGTGTGGAAAGCCAGCTAGCTGCGACGAATTAGCATCTCCATTATTTCTTTTTGTTAATGTAATTCCTAGTACACCGGAGGCATTGACTGCATCTTGCCCAAATGTTTCATAAAAATCCCCTACCCGAAAAAGCAAAATAGCATCAGGGTATTTAGCCTTGATGGCATTGTGTTGCTGCATTAAAGGGGTTTCTCCGGTTGACTTGGCCATGGTAGTAGTGTGAAAGTAGTAAAAGTTTAAAAGTTAAAAATGCATCGGCTACAATTTTTTAGTAACAAAGCTGCTGAAGCAAATGCTCATATTTTAATTTTTGTATAAGATAGTTTACCTGTAGCAGCAAAAATAGGGCCTTTATTAGGTTTTAAGAAGGGTTTGTGAAAGATGTGAATTACTTTTGCATCAAAATAAGGGGTTACGCTAATTATGAGAAAATTGAGCATGGATGAGTTAAACAGGTTATCGGTTGCCGAGTTCAAGCAATCTGATAAAATACCCCTGGTTGTGGTGCTGGAAAACATCCGCAGTGCTTATAATGTAGGTAGTGTATTCAGGACTGCCGATGCATTTTTATTAGAAGCAATATACATTTGCGGATATACCTGTTGTCCTCCACACAAGGAAATCAAGAAAACAGCCCTTGGGGCAGAGGAAACTGTGTTTTGGAAACATTTTGACCATACGAGTTCGGCTATAGCTGAATTACAGGCATTGGGGTATACCGTTTTTGCTGTAGAGCAGGCTGCTGGAAGCACTATGTTAAATGATTTGAATTTTGCCATCACAGATAAAATTGCAGTGATCTTTGGAAATGAGGTAACAGGGGTTGAACAATCTACCATTCAGCAATCTGCGGGGTGTATAGAGATTCCTCAATTTGGGATGAAGCATTCATTGAACATTGCTACTGCGGCAGGGGTGGTATTATGGGAGTTAGTCCGAAAAAGAAAGTTGGTCAAGGGTTGAATCAAGTAGAAGCCTTTAATTGAGTTGCATACCAATTCATTAAAAGGATATGAGTAAAAGCCAATTTTTATAACAATCGGTTTTTAAATCAATTCCAGTATTTACATTTTCGCGTGTTGTGCGTATTTCATTTTTTATGGTGTATAATAATTTATTGAATGAATAATATAAAAAAATATGCAGGCTTAGTGAAGTTTTCGCATACAATTTTTGCTTTACCATTTGCCATTATTGGTTTTTTTATTGGAATATTCGCGCCCCATTTTTCATCTACTACCACCTTGCCTATGGGTGCATATTCACCCAAATTATTTATACAGGTAATTTTATGTATGGTCTTTGCGCGTAGTGCAGCCATGGCTTTCAACCGTTATCTTGATAGCAGTTTTGATGCAAAAAACCCCCGTACGGCCATCCGTGAAATTCCGGCGGGTATTATTTCTAAGCAAAGTGCATTGCGGTTTGTGATTGTCAATTGCCTTCTTTTTATTTCAGTCACTTTTTTTATCAATCCGATTTGTTTTTATTTATCCCCAGTAGCCCTGTTGGTGGTGTTGTTTTACAGTTATACCAAACGTTTTACAGCATTGTGTCACTTAGTACTTGGCATTGGGTTAAGCCTTGCTCCTATTGGCGCTTATCTGGCTGTTACCGGAAAGTTTGAACTACTGCCTATTTTGTTTTCTCTAACTGTATTGTTTTGGGTAAGCGGTTTCGATATAATCTATGCATTGCAGGATGAGCAATTTGATAAGGCTCATCAGCTACATTCTATTCCTGCTGCATTGGGAAAGTCTAAAGCATTGAAGGTTTCAGCATATTTACATTTGTTATCTGCGGCCAGTGTAGTTTCAGCGGGTATTTATGGCCATTTTGGGTGGTTGTATTGGCTGGGAGTAACTGTATTTATCGGGATGTTGGTCTATCAGCATTCTATAGTTAAACCCACTGACCTTAGCAAGGTGAATATTGCTTTTATGACTGCCAATGGGATAGCCTCAGTAGTATTTTCGGTATTTGTTTTGTTGGATATTTATTTTAGAACCTACCTTACTGGGTAAATAGGGATGTATAAAACCCTAGAGTAATATTTCTCAATTTCTTCTCCATTCATAATTCATACATTTGCTCATGGCTAGGATATTAGCAATCGACTATGGTGGCAAAAGAACAGGGCTGGCTGTAACAGATCCGATGCAAATTATTGCTACTGGGTTAGTTACCATTGATTCAAAGGAGCTAATTCCGTATCTAAAAAAATATTTTACCATGGAGCAGGTGGAGCTAGTGATTATCGGGCTTCCCGTTAATTGGGATGAAACGGATACCCATGGAACTCCATTAGTAAAAGAGGCTATCAAAAAAATAACAAAAGAATTCCCTCAAATGCCGCTGAAAACTGTTGATGAAAGGTATACCTCCAAAATGGCAAAGGATGCAATGTTGCAAATGGGAATGAAGAAAAAGGACCGCCAAATTAAAGGAAATGTAGACATTATTGCGGCTACCATTATATTACAAGAGTATCTTCAAAGCATTCAGTAAGAAATTAGTAAATTTGTGTGGTCAAAAACGACCAGTCAATAGTAAAGGTTTGCAAGTAAGCGTTGCAAGCTGGTAAATACTAGGGTGCGTTCAATCAGATGTTTCATGTTGTTATTGACAAAGATGTTTTTTAATGAAGAAATACTAACATTTTCCAAATTGTATTTATGATTTTACCGATAGTAGCCTACGGGTCTCCCGTTTTAAGAAAAATTTGCAAGGATATTTCACAGGATTATCCAGAGTTGGAAAAGCTCATTGCTGATATGTGGGAAACCATGTACAACAGTAATGGAGTTGGGTTAGCTGCTCCGCAGGTGAATAGGGAAATGCGTCTTTTTGTGATGGATAGCACTCAAATATTTGAAAATTTGGAGGAAGATGAGCAGGATCTTTATCCAGGTGATCCGGGTTATAAGGGAACTTTTATTAATGCCCAGATTACTAAAATAGAAGGAAAGGAATGGTCTTACAATGAAGGCTGCCTCAGCATTCCTAAAATAAGGGAGGATGTATTAAGGGGCGAAATTGTGACCATTGATTATTTGGATGAAAATTTTCAACCATTTACCAAAACATTCAATGGTATAACCGCTAGGGTGATTTTGCATGAATATGATCACATAGAAGGAAAGTTATTTATCGATTATATTAAACCTTTGAAACGGACATTGTTAAAAAGAAAGTTAATGGATATTAGTAAAGGTAAAATTAGTGTTGATTATCGAATGGTTTTTCCAAAATAGTGTGTTATCGGATAATAAGCTAGGTTCTCTGTTTTTCTTTGTATATCTTTTTGTAAAGAGTTAAAAAATCTTGCCTTCTCTATAAGCATTTTAATAAAATTGTAATAATTTGTAGGAATGTTTACTAAGTTCCCTCCTCTATTTATTTTTCTTCTGTTTGCGGCTCAACTCTTCGCGCAGGATTCTGCTGACATAAACGTTACAGTAGGAAGAAAAATCATTACGCTCAGTGATGTGGTGATTAATAATAAACTCAATGTGCCTAGCTTTATCAATCGAATAAAAAATGATACTAGTTTTTACAAAGCTTTCCGCAATTTGCATATACTTGGTTTTTCGGCCATCAATGATATTCGGATGCTTGGTAAAGAGGGGGCCTCAGTGGCTTCTTGTTTCAGTAAAACCAAGCAGATAACTGAAAATCAATGTAGAAGAATGGAGGTGTTGGAAGAACAAACTACGGGTGATTACTATGATGAAGAACATCAGTACAATTATTACACGGCTCAATTGTATGCCTCGCTTTTTTTTACTGCCGGAACAGTCTGTGGAGAAACTAATGTAGTGGCAGGAAATGGGTTTAGTGTGGAGGGTAAATCTGGCCTTCAAAAACATAAGGAACAATTAAAAATGTTGTTTTTTAATCCGGGTAAAAAGATAAAGGGACTTCCGTTCATGTCCGGAAAAACAGCTATTTATGATGATGATATGGCGGATGTATATGACATGAGTATTGATATGGACGATTACAATAAAACCAGTTGTTATCTGTTTACTCAAAAAGTAAAACCTGGTATGGAAGCAAATGTGGTGGTAGATGAAATGACCACT
>CANJDY010000076.1 GCA_947472635.1 Chitinophagaceae bacterium | reverse complement strand
TACCGCCACTTCTCTTTTTGTTGTTGTAGTCGACGGCGTATTTATCGAGTACAGTATACATGTGACGCATCACTGATTCGTCACGTAAAAGTTGAGTTTTCAACTTTTCATTGAAGCTGGTTGGCGCTTGATACTCCATTACCCAGTAAAGACCAGTGGTCTTCTTGGCAATAGGATAGGCCAGTGATTTTAGTCCCCAGGGATTGGTGTGCACTACTTCGCCGCCGTTGTCTTTAACGATAGCTGCGAACTTGCTCTGAGCGGCTTTATATTCCTCTTCAGACAGCACAGGGGTAAAAATCACCATCAATTCGTAATTGTTCATTTCCCTGATTTTAGTTTAAAAAATTAATTAATCCCCGTACCCATTTGTTTACGGGGCTGCAAAGGTAAGGCATTTAAAGGGAATTTGTCAATTGAAATTTGTTACCTATTTTATCCAGTACATTTTTTACCCTATCAGCCAGTTATACCCGCTTGTAATAGGGGTATTTCCAGTATTATAGCCCCATTGAGATGCAAGACGGAGAAGCTTATTCAAACAACAACCCCCGGCTGTTGCCGGGGGTTGAAGAAATATAATAAGGCGGTAATTATTTTTTTAGAGCCTCGGCCATTGTTTTACCAATGTCTGCCGGACTTGCTGCCACATGGATACCACAGGCTGCCATGATTTTCATTTTAGCTGCGGCAGTGTCATCTTCACCACCAACAATTGCACCTGCATGGCCCATTCTACGACCTGGAGGGGCTGTTTGACCGGCAATAAAACCAACTACAGGTTTTTTGTTGCCGGTAGATTGAATATAATATGCTGCTTCAGCTTCCATTCCCCCACCAATTTCACCAATCATCACGATGGCATCTGTTTCAGGATCGTTCATAAATAATTCAACGGCTTCTTTAGTGGTTGTACCGATAATTGGATCGCCGCCGATACCGATAGCGGTGGAAATACCTAATCCCGCTTTAGCTACCTGATCGGCTGCTTCGTAGGTGAGGGTACCACTTTTTGAAACGATACCAATTCGTCCTTTTACGAAAATAAAGCCAGGCATAATACCCACTTTACACTCGTCGGCGGTGATAATTCCCGGGCAATTGGGCCCAATCAGTCGAGTGGTTTTTCCGACTAAATAATTTTTTACTTTTACCATATCCTGAACTGGAATTCCTTCGGTAATACAAACCACTAGCGCAATTCCGGCATCTGCAGCTTCCATAATTGCATCGGCAGCAAAAGCGGGTGGAACAAAAATAATACTTACATCTGCACCGGTTGCCTGGACTGCATCCGCCACCGTATTAAAAACAGGTTTATCCAAATGGCTGCTGCCACCTTTTCCGGGTGTAACACCACCTACTAGGTTGGTGCCATATTCAATCATTTGGGTAGCATGAAAACTACCTTCCGTACCGGTAAATCCTTGTACAATGATTTTGGAGTTTTTATTAACGAGAACTGACATTGATTAATAATTAGTAGTGAAATGTAAAATTTGCGCAAAGATAGGGGATTGCCAAAAGTGATTTGGCTAATTTGATAATTTGTCTCCGTTTTTAAGCATTTCTTCCATATTCCGGTTGTCCGATATGATTCCTTTTGCTTCCAGCATGCGCATATCCTTGGCATCTTGCAGAAATTTAGAGGCAAAAATAAATTCGTTTAACCGCTCATTTTTTGAAAAAATAATTTCTTCATTGGTGCCAGTCCATTCTTTCTGGCCATTGTACATATATAAAATATTCTCACCAATTTCCATTACGCTATTCATATCATGCGTATTGATTACAGTGGTCATATTAAACTCTTTAGTAATATCGTAAATGAGTTTATCGATAACCATACTGGTTTGTGGATCTAAGCCAGAATTGGGTTCGTCGCAAAATAAATATTTTGGATTTAATACAATCGCTCTGGCAATACCTACTCTTTTTTTCATTCCTCCGCTTATTTCGGAAGGAAATTTATGATTGGCTTCTTCTAAGTTTACTCTAGCAAGTACTTCGTTTACCCGTGTTTTCTTTTCTCCATAATTCATTTTAGAAAACATGTCCAGCGGAAACATCACATTCTGTTCCACCGTCATGCTGTCAAATAAAGCAGATCCTTGAAATAGCATTCCGATTTGCTGACGCAATTCCTTCCTTCCTTGGTTGTTCATATCTGTAAAACTGAGCCCATCATAGAAAATGTGGCCACTGTCTGGCTCAAATAAGCCAACTAAACATTTTTGTAAAACTGTTTTGCCGCTGCCGCTTGTACCAATAATCAGATTGCATTTACCGGTCTGCATCACATGACTAACATCTGTTAGTACTATATTTTCCCCAAACTGTTTCCCTATATTTTTAAATTCGATCATATATTTTTCTCGACAACTTAGTGGGTGAGTAATACCTGGGTCAACACATAATCAGCAAATAAAAGCATGATACAACTAACCACTACACTTTTGGTGCTGCTCCGACCAATTTCCAATGCCCCTCCTTTAACATAGTATCCATAATACGAGGGAATACTACTGATGATAAAGGCAAAGGTGTATGATTTGATTAATGCAAAAGTTACATTGTAGGGAATGAATTTGGTTAGTAGCCCTCGGTCAAATGTTTCGGCCGATAATATGCCGGATGCAACACCGGCTATTCGTCCACCCCAAATGCCCAGTACCATCGATATGATTACTAGCAGCGGAATGGTAACCAGCGCTGCAGCAATTTTGGGTAATATTAAATAGGACTTGGTGTTGATACCCATTATTTCCAAAGCGTCAATTTGCTCACTCACTCTCATATTGCCTAGTTCGCTGGCGATTTTGCTGCCGATTACTCCTGCTAACACAATACAAACTAAGGTGGGAGAAAATTCTAGGATGACCGTATCTCTTACAATTTGCGCAATCGTTTCAGCAGGTATCAGTGGACTTACCAACTGGTAGGCAGTTTGTACGGCACTAACAGCGCCAATAAAAACAGAAATGATGGAAACGATTCCCAATGAGCCAATGCCGATATCCACACATTGCCGCATGAATTCTTTCCAATACATTTTAGAATTCTCCGGCTTGGTAAACATCCCCTTGAGCATGATTAGGTATCGGCCAAAATGTGTAAAAAAATCCATGGTACAAATTTATTGAAATTAAGGAGTTGTTCGGTTGATTATTTTCAAACTTTCTATAAAGCTGCTGCAGCCCATTTATTGAAATGAACTTTGTCTTATTTCCTATCCGAAATTAATAATTCTTTGAGGTGTAGATACATCAGCTGCGGCATGGTAGTGCATTTTAAAAAAACTGGATTATTGTTATAATGCAGTGATAGTTCGCTTGCAAGTTGCTTTATTTTAGGCTCGGTTGATAGTTGGTCATCTGCAGCGGCTACCCTCAGGTCTCTAAGCCGTTGCCTTTCAGACTTGATACGGCGGATAATATGCGACCGTTCTTCTTGTTGATATTGTTTAATTACTTCATTGTTGAGGTGAGCTTTTACCAATTCAACAAAAACATTATTTTCTTTAAAAAATTGGGGCAGGTAATTATTTTTACTTCCTTCGTAAGACTGCTGGTCAAAATCAATCGATCGGATCTTAAATTGAACATCGTCAAAATCTTGGGTGATATCAAAAATAAAATTGTAGCTGCGCATATCTCCTAACAATCTTATAAAACATCGTTCATTAAATTTTACAAATTCCTTGGCAATTCTGATTGGATTAAATTCGGGTCTTTGTAAATATTGGGAAATAAACATATCGCCCGGCACACCTGAAATATGTTCTTCCACAATAGTGTTGCCATCGATTAAAAAATTCAAAAAATTAGGCGATAATAAATGCTCTAGTTCCATTCCAAAGATGCGGGAAGAGTCGGCTACTTTAATGTAAAAATAGTCATACACTTCATTGTAGTTGTTGACAATTTTAATTCTGAAAGGTTTTGAATTACCAAAGAGACAATAGTCTATTCTTTCAATATATAGATGTTCTTCGGCTTGGGTATGTCCGCTCGATTTTAGGATAGAATACGTTCTTTTAAGCGATGCATGTATTTCATCCGTTAGGGATGGATTGTAAAAAACGGATTCCCACAAGGTATCCTTACCGGAATTATCTACCACAGGAATGCTAAAATTATAATGTTTGAGCGTATCGTAGGAAATAGGTAATGGTATCTCTCTGCCATAGCGCTTCAGGTATTTCCTGAAGGTTTTGCTGATGGCAAAAGAAATTTTCTTTTTGCTGACCTGGTCTTTGTTTTCCATAAGTTGGTTAAACATTATTTTGCTACTTAGAATCGATGGTTGTTAGAGTTCATGCGATTTGTTTTTAAATTTTTTCCACCATTTACTTGCTTTGATAGCCGATTTCGTATTTGATTTGCTTTTCATTTGAGCATCCACCACCGCTATCAGTACCATGTTAAAAATGGAGCGGATCGAGCTTCCTAGTTGAAGCACATGAACGGGTTTCTTTAATCCCAATAAAATAGGACCAATCGAATCGGCACCACCTACCTCTTGTAATAAATTATAGGCAATGTTACCTGCAGCAAGGTTAGGGAAAATCAGTGTATTCACTTCTCCATTCAGTAATTCTGTGAAAGGATAACTTTCTTTCAGTATTTCTTTGTTAAAGGCCAAGATACCCTGCACCTCGCCATCGCAGATTAGGGTAGGGTCCTTCGCCTTTACTATTTCTCTTGCCTTGCGAATCAGATTCGCCTCCGGTGAATCGCTGCTTCCAAAATTAGAATAAGAGAGCATGGCAATGCGGGGAACAATATTAAATTGTTTCACCTCTTTGGCGGTAAGTAAAGTGATTTCTGCCAACTCTTCTGCAGTAGGATTAAAATTGATAGTAGTATCTGCTAAAAATAGGGGCCCACGCTTTGTTAGCAGGATGTACATCCCTGCTATTTTTTTTACACCTTCTTCTGTACCGATGGTTTGTATGGCAGGCCGTATCGTGTCGGGGTAATTTCTGGTTAATCCACTAATCATACAATCTGCTTCACCATTTTCTACCAGCATACATCCAAAATAGTTGCGGTATTTCATCAGCTTATTGGCTTCGTGCCAATTGACCCCTTTGCGTTGGCGCTTGGCATAAAATATGTCTGCAAATTGTTTTCTCAACTCCTCTGTATCATCCGCCTTGGGATCCATGATGGGCATATCCTCTATGTCAATACTGTTATCAGCGGCTAGTTGCAGTATCTTCTTTCTGTCACCCAGCAAGATGGGATAGCCAACTCCTTCGTCCACCACCATTTGTGCAACTTTGAGCACCTTAATGTTTTCAGCATCTGCAAATACTACCCGCTTTGGATCTTTTCTGGCTTTATTGCCAATGACACGGCTCAACTGGTTGTCTAATCCCAGTCGTTTGTTTAATTCCAGTTTATATGCATCCCAATCGGTAATCGGGTATTTTGCCACCCCACTATCCATAGCAGCTTTTGCCACAGCCGGTGCAACGGTTGCGAGTAACCGCGGATCCAATGCCTTTGGTATAATATAATCGGGTCCAAAGGAAATTATTTTTTCATTGTAAGCTAGGTTCACAATTTCCGGAACAGTTTCTCTTGTTAGGTCTGCTAGGGCCTTTACTGCTGCCAGCTTCATGGCTTCATTGATGGTGGTGGCTCTTACGTCCAAGGCGCCTCTAAATATATAAGGGAAGCCCAGCACATTGTTTACCTGGTTGGGGTAATCACTTCTGCCGGTAGCCATGATCAAATCCTTGCGGGTTGCTATGGCAACATCATAGGCAATCTCAGGGTCAGGATTTGCCAACGCAAATACAATTGGCTTTTTTGCCATGCTCTTTACCATTTCTGTAGTTACTACATTACCTGAACTAAGTCCTATAAAAACATCTGCATCTTGTAATGCTTTTGCCAGATCGTACGCCTTGTATTTTTCATCCACACAAAAGCTTTTTTTCAGCTCATCTATTCCTTCACGGCCATGGTATAAAATACCTTTTCTATCGAAAACCATAAAGTTGCTATGTTTTGCCCCAAGTGATTCATATAATTTCATGCAGGCTACGGCGGCAGCTCCTGCTCCATTCACTACAATGCGTACATTTTCAATTTTCTTTTTCTGTAATTCCAAAGCGTTTAACAAACCAGCAGCGGATATAATGGCTGTTCCATGCTGGTCATCATGCATGACTGGTATTTTTAGCTGTTCTTTTAATTTCTGTTCAATATAAAAGCATTCAGGCGCTTTGATATCCTCGAGGTTGATACCACCAAAAGTAGGCTCCAATGCTTTTACAATCTGTACAAATTTCTCTGGATCTGTTTCATTGATCTCAATATCAAATACATCAATGTCTGCAAAAATTTTAAACAATACGGCCTTGCCTTCCATTACGGGCTTGCCCGCTTCGGGGCCAATATTTCCTAATCCTAATACGGCTGTTCCGTTACTAATGACACCCACTAAATTTCCTTTGCCAGTATACTTATAAACATCTTCTGGATTAGCCGCAATTTCAAGACAGGGTACTGCCACCCCAGGTGAATAGGCGAGGGAAAGGTCTCTTTGCGTTTTTGATTCTTTGGTAGGAATCACTTCAATTTTACCAGGCCTTCCCTTTGCGTGATATTCTAGGGCTTGTTCTTTGCTTAATTCTTTCGACATAATCTATTTTTTTAAAGCTCTTCTTTTGACAAAAGATGTACCATCCTATTAATTATTCTGCGTTGGTGGCACCTAGTAACGCCATCATTCCCATTCCTATCTCAATAGCCTCCTCATCAATATTGAAGGTAGGGGTGTGAACGCCGGCTGTAATGCCTTTTGCACTATTGGCTGTTCCAAGTCTGAAAAAACAACCCGGTATTTTATGTGAGTAAAAGGCGAAATCTTCTGCGCCCATTCTTAATTCGGTTTCCTCCACATTTTCCTTACCTAAAAATGATTCTGCTGTTGTTTTTGCTGCCGCAGTGAGTGCTTCATTGTTGAGTACAAATGGATAGCCGATATCAATTTTTATATCAATGGTGGCACCCATACTTTGCACCAATTGGGTGGAAAGGTTGGTTATTAACTCATGTGCCTTGTATCTCCATTCCTCATTCATAGCCCTGAATGTACCCATGAGCTTAACCTCCGAAGGAATTACATTGGTGGTATTGCCTCCATGAAAGGAAGTAATGCTGAGTACGGAAGGGTTAAAAGGACTATTGTTTCTGCTGATGAGTTGTTGTAAACTGACAATTAAATTGGATGCAATCAAAATGGTATCCGCAGTGAGCTGAGGCGCAGCTGCATGGCCACCTTTTCCTTTGATGGTGATATAAATTTCATCTGCACTCGCCATAGCCATGCCACCTCGGAAACTGAGTTTTCCCTTTTCCATGGCAGTATGCACATGCATTCCGAAAATATTTTTGGGGGCCGGATTTTCCAACACCCCTTCTTTGATCAGGATGCTGGCACCTCCAGGATTCTTTTCCTCACCTGGTTGGAAGATGAACTTGACGGTGCCTTCCCATTGTTCCTTTAATTCACTTAATATTTTTGCAGCGCCTAGTAAACAACTAGTATGCACATCATGCCCACAGGCATGCATCACGCCAGGGTTGGTTGACTTATAAGGGATATCATTTTCTTCCATGATAGGTAATGCATCCATATCCGCCCTAAGTGCTACGACCCTTTTTTCTGGATTTTTGCCATGCAATAATCCTATGACTCCCGTTGTTGCTTTTATTTCAAATGGAATATTAAAACTGGTTAATTGTTGTTGAATAAATCGGGAGGTCTCAAATTCCTGGTAACTTAATTCGGGGTGAGCATGCAGGTGTTGACGAATCGAAATAAATTCGGCTGCATATTTTTTTGCAAGGGTCTTTATTTGCTGTTGTAATGATTCACTCACGTAGGTTTGATTTAATGGTAGAAGTAAGGTAAGCATTCATAAATTAACCTGCACAATTTTTAAAAAAAATGGGCAAATTAAATTTTGTTATAAAGTCTCTTTATTTTTATCTGCTTTAATTTCAATAATTTCTGGTACTAAGTATATATCTGTCGTAACCAGTTTGTTGAGGATGATTTCTTTCTTGTATTCCTCTGCTTCCAGTTTTTCAATAAAATTGCCCAGCTTTACCTTGATGTAGGGCGGCTGAAAACTCATGTATATTTTCTGTTCAGGAAATAGTTGCAAAAGCTTTGCCCTTACATTCATTGCCTTCGTGCGATCATTGGTACTCAACACCATCAATCGAAACCCTTTTGCAAATTTCGGTCCGTTTGCAATGGCTTCATTGAGTTCTGCTTCTTTCTTTGCCAAAAGCTCTATACGGCTGTCTTTAATAACGGTCACATTTCCCAGAGACACCAGCGTGTCATTTGATGTACGTCCTTGTGCATTTATAGTAACTACCGAAAATAAAAAAGACAATATCAAAAACAATATTTTCATTTGTGTAGATTTATTTTTCATTGGTCACATTTTTCGGCTTTTGGAAAATGCCTTTGTTTGACAAATGGTAAGTCGTTGTTATCCAATTTACAAAAACTGTTCCACTTAATTTTTTTCAGCAGCTTCATTTACAATGGCGATACTGCTGCTGCAACCTAACCTGTTGGCGCCTGCGTCAATTAACTGTTTTGCAAATTGATAGTTTTTAATCCCACCGCTTGCTTTAATGCGTACATTGTCTGCCAGGTGTTTGCGCATTAATTGTACTGCTTCCACTGTAGCCCCTTTTTCTGCATAACCGGTAGAGGTTTTCAAAAAGTCAACTCCCGCAGCACCATACAAATCGCAGCATTTGATAATCTCCCCATCTGTAAGAATACCTGATTCGATGATAACTTTAATTAGCTTATTTTTATTTTTTACGATGGGTAAGATTGCATTAATCTCATTGGCTAAAAATTGCCAATCGTTATTTTTTATAGCACTGATATTGATTACCATATCTAGCTCATCTGCGCCATCAATGATGGCTAGTACCAGCTCCGCTACCTTGGCTTCAATGGCAGCATATCCAAATGGGAACCCTATTACCGTTGCTACTTTTATAGAACTGTCACCTAATAGTTCTTTTGCTTTTTTTACATAGAGTGGGGGAACACAAACTGCTGCAAATTGGTATTTCATTGCTTCGGCACAAATTTTTTCAACATCCCCCATGGTGGTGGTAGGCTTTAAAACAGTGTGATCGATGTAGGCAGCAATATTCATGATTACAGTAATGAACTACAAATTTACAGTTTCGCAACGGTAAAATGGCATTTGTGACCACCAATCCTACTAGTGCAGCATTCGGACAAGTAGCGGCAGTAAACTGTTTTTATAACAACAATGCCGGAATTTAGTTCCGGCATTGTATAGGTGTAATTGCTTAGTTAGGCATCTTTTCCGTGGCAGTTTTTAAATTTTTTGCCACTACCACAGGGACAAGCATCATTTCTGCCAATTTTAGGTTCTACTCGAATGGGTTCCTGCTTTATGGCTGGAGAAGGATCATTGTAATCATTCTCATTCGACATGTACTCAGCGCCTCCAGAAGCTACTCCGGCAAACTCCTCCTTTCGTTGACGCATTTTACTCATATCTGTTTTTTGTTCCCGGCCCTCCTTAATTTTTCCTCCATCGTTATCTTCCATCGGAATGGCACAATGACAAAGGAAACTTACGATATCCTTATTCACCTGGTCATCCATTTGTTTGAATGCGCCAAATGCTTCAATTTTATAAATTACCAATGGGTCTTTTTGCTCGTATCCTGCAGTTTGAACACTGTGTCGCAAATCATCCATTGCCCTCAAATGCTCTTTCCAGGCATCATCAATGAGTGCTAGGGTAATGCTGCGTTCTAGGGCATTGGGTAATTCTGCGCCTTTGCTTGAAAGTGTCTTATCTAGGTTGGCGAGGGCTTGAATTACTCTTCGTCCATCCGTAAACGGTACCGCTACATTTTCAATATGATTGCCCTGTTCTTTGCGG
>CANJDY010000075.1 GCA_947472635.1 Chitinophagaceae bacterium | reverse complement strand
TTGTCCCACCATTCGAAATGCTGCTTTACCACCTGTTCCCATTCAGGAGCACGGGGGTCATTAACTTGAGGGCCTTCGGGATGACCGATTCTAGCATGGATTAAATCTGCTCTTTCTAAAGCCAATTGAACCGTTGCTTGCTGATCGGCTAATAAACTTTCGTGTACATTACACCAATGTGAAATATCAAGATTCAATCTTAATTCGGGTATTTTTTCTATAAATTGTTTGGTGATATGTGCCGCAAATAACATTCTGCTTCGATGGGTTTCGTGCACGATGGAGATACCGGTTTCTTTTGCCAGCGCATTGGCATGTTCAATAAATTTTTTGTTTTGATCAAAACTAAAATGGTCTCTTCCGGAGTGGTTGTTAATATACAGTGGCCGCTGTATTGTTTGTTTTGCAGCGGCATCAATCATTTTTTTATAATATTCTAGGTGTTCCTGAGGGTCCTCCTGTGAGCCTCCACATAAAAAACCGATTTCCAATCCATGTTTTTTTAATGCCGTAAATATTTCATCCTGCGTATTTTTGTTATTTGTGGGCCACCATAGTTCTACCCCATCGTACCCTTCTTTTTTTACTTTGGCGCAAAATTCATCCATTGATCCATCAAAGCCCCAGCTGGTAGCCATGATGGTTAGTTTATAATTTTTATGCATAGAAAATACAGATTGTTTCGGTTGAGAAAATGATTCTAGGGATGACAAATACAGTGCAGCAGAGGCTGATACGGAGTTTTTAATAAATTTTCTTCTATCTTGGTTCATAATAAAAATTGCTTTCCGAAAGAAGCATTATTTAAGTAATAATATCCGTTATAACCTTTCCACTAACATCTGTCAGTCTGAATGGGCGGCCTTGTGATTCGTAGGTGAATTTTTCATGGTCAAAACCTAGCTGGTTTAAAATAGTGGCCTGTATATCGAAGGCTTCCGTTTTGCCGCTAACAATATTATAGCCAATTTCATCTGATTCGCCATAGGAAGTGCCTCCTTTGATTCCTCCTCCTGCCATCCACATACTGAATGCAGCACCATGGTGGTCTCTTCCTTTGAAAGGCATTATTTTGCCTTCCCTATTTTCCAGCATGGGGGTTCTTCCAAATTCGGATCCCCAAATTACCAGTGTTTCATCCAGTAAGCCTCTTTGCTTTAGATCAAGCAGCAATGCTGTGATGGGTTTATCTACTTTCCTACATTTATTTACCAATCCAATATCCACTGCATTGCCTGCAGAGTCACCATGAGCATCCCATCCCCAGTCAAACAACTGTACAAAGCGAACCCCTTTTTCCACTAGCTTTCTTGCCAACAAAACATTATTGGCAAAGCAGGCTTCTCCTGGTTTGGTTCCATACATATCATGGATATATTGCGGTTCGTCGTTAATATTCATTACCTCGGGTACGGATATTTGCATCTTATATGCCATCTCATATTGAGCAATACGGGAGAGTATTTCAGGGTCATTATATTCTTCATATTGTTCCTGATTGACTTTGTTGATGGCATCTATGGAAGCCTTTCTCAAATCACGATCTATTCCCTTTGGATCTTTTATAAACAATACCGGATCTCCTTCGCTTCTGCATTGTACTCCCTGGTATACACTTGGCAAAAATCCACTTCCCCATACGCTCTTTCCAGCATCAGGATCATTTCCTCCTGATGTTAGTACTACAAAGCCGGGCAGATTTTTATTTTCAGATCCCATACCATATGTTACCCATGAACCAGTACTTGGTCTGCCGAGTCGGGCTGAACCTGTATGCATTAATAATTGTGCAGGTGCATGATTGAACTGATCGGTGGTAACTGCATTAAGCATTGCAATATCATCGATGACTGTAGATAGGTGCGGCAAATTATCTGACAGCCATAATCCACTTTTTCCATGTTGTCTAAAATTTGCCTGAGGCCCCAGCATTTTTGGAACGCCTTGTATGAATGCAAATTTTTTACCCGCCAATAGCGATTGCGGGCAGTCCTGCCCATCAAGTTTAGCTAATTCAGGTTTATAACTAAACAATTCCAATTGAGAAGGAGCACCGGCCATATGTAAGTAAATGACGGATTTTGCTTTGCCCGGAAACATTGGCGGCCTGGATGCAAGCGGATTGGCAGCATCAAATAAGTTGTTGGAAGCGGTGGATGAATTGTCACCACAACTTCCCAGCAGTGAACCCAATGCCAAGGCACCAAAACCCATGGCTCCCTCCTTTAAAAAATGACGGCGGGTATATTGCTGCAAAATAGCATGCTCCGCTTCCTTCAGCAATCGCTGGTTATGGATATCCTTATTCATAATATAAATTTATTGCTCCTGCGCTTCATTCATTATGTATTAAAAATCAATTTTATCCTGCACTTAAATAACCTCCTTCCAATATTTTATACCATCCAAAATGGGGCACAATATTTCGCTGTATGAATTTCTCTCATCATCCATACAGTGACCTAATTTTTATTCAACCACTCATCCATATTAAACATCGCACTTGCCACTATCACAAGGGAAGCTGTTTCAGCATTGGGCATACTATCGGGCAGACCCAATAATTCACAAGTGGCCAAAGGGTCTTTTTTAAATTTATTAAATGAAGTAGTATATAAATTCATTAAGGCTTTTAACCTATTTTCAGTGATGGATTTGTACATCATCGACTCGTATCCTTTTCCAATTTTTTTACTGATATCCTTTCCAGCTAGTTCATTCATACGATTGGCAAAATGCCTTGCCATAATGATATAGCTTGAATCATTCAAAA
Organism: Chitinophagaceae bacterium; assembly: GCA_947472635.1. The sequence continues at coordinate 7,292 of CANJDY010000075.1, read as the reverse complement.
TAGTCAATGCTTGCAGCGGAGTATTGGTCCTAATCCTTCTGGTAATACAAACCTGCCTGGCACTTCCGTCGAAGGTAAGCATCGATGGGTAGGGGGCTGACCTTTTCCAATAGGTGTACAGACCACGCCTAAACTGATCCTCCCCTTCACTAATTTTCCAGGTGTTTCCATTATAAGGTGATCGCCATAATCCATCCGGTTGAAAAGGCATAACACTCTTGCCATACATTTTATTACTTAGTACATGACTTACACTTAATGCTTGGTCTCTGATCTGTTCGGCAGATAATCTTACTCGTGGCCCTCTTGCATACAATTTATTATTGGGATCTTTTTGTAATAATTCTTTGGTAATCCTGGAGTCTTGTCGGTAGGTAGCGGAAAGCACCATTTCCTTTAATAATTTTTTTATACTCCAGTTAAAGTCGTTTGCAAATTGCCATGATAAATGGTCTAGTAAATCTTTGTGGGTGGGTGAAATCCCCTGTGTTCCCATATCTTCCAGTGTTTCTGCAATGCCAAATCCAAACAATTGTTCCCATAAACGGTTTACCATTGTTCTGGCCACCAACGGATTTTTTTTATCGGTTAGCCACATCGCCATTCCGAGCCTATTTTTGGGTGCATTGGCAGGCATTGGATTCATCACATGAGGCACATCTGGAGTAACTTCCTTACCCTTCACCATTCGGTTTCCTCTTACAAATATATGGGAAGGTCTAAATAGCTCGGGGCTATTTTCAACCATCACCGGAGTAGCCTGAGCTTCTGCATTCAGCAGTTCATTAAATTGCTGGTTAGCTAATTCAAATCCTGGATTACCCTTGCCAGGAAAACGGTCACAAAAATTAAACCAGTCGAATGTCACCGCGGTTGCATCAGCAGATGCAGCGCTGTTCATTTTAAAAAATAAATTATGCCTTCCATTGACTGGGGAAATATTGACGGATGCAGTTTTCCATCCTTTCGAGATTTCCAGTTGAACGGAAGTTAATAAAGGCCCATTGAGGCTGTCTAGATGTATAGACCACTTTACTCCATTGAATCTACAGCTGTATCGAAAAATCAACTGATCCTTATTATTCAGGGGTACATTCTGAAGTCGGCAAGTACCATTGTTACGCAAGGATGCATGTACACTTATTGTACCATCGGTAACACCATCGCACTGCAAAGCATTGATGGCGGGTTGCCAAGTCTTTAAAAATAAATAATATTCCTTCGCTTTTTTTTCAGAAGTATTTTTTTTCACCCAATCCACTAATTGCAAAAGCTTGGCATTATCTAGTGAATCGTATTGCCTTAAAATGGGATATTCTGAATCTGTATCTTCATCTCGGCTATTATTAAAAAAAGCCAGGAATTTGTAATACTCATCGTGCTTAAATGGATCATAGGGATGACTATGACATTGTACACAATTAAAGGTAGTGCCCATTAAAGCACTCCAGGTGGTATTAACTCTATCCAAAACAGCCGCTGTCCTAAACTCTTCATTATCGGTTCCGCCCTCATCATTGGTCATGGTATTTCGATGAAAGGAAGTAGCAATATATTTTGCATCATCAGGATCTGGCATCAGATCTCCAGCTAGTTGCTCCATCAAAAAATCATTATAAGGTTTATCCTCATTAAAAGCATGAATTAGCCAATCGCGGTATTTCCATATATTGCGCCCACGATCTGCTTCATATCCTCTGGTATCAGCATAGCGAGCTAAATCTAGCCAAAGTGACGTCCATCTTTCACCATAGGAGGATGAAGCCAATAAGTCATTCACAAGGTTTTCATATGCCTTATCGGTATGGGATTGTAGAAATTTATTGGCTATATTTTCAGGAGCTGGCATGCCAGTAAGATCAAGGCTAACACGTCTTAGCAGGGTTGACTTTTCGGCCTCTTTTGCTGGAGAGAGTTTTTCCTCTTGTAGTTTTGAAAAAATAAATTGATCGATGTCATTTTTGATCCAAGGGTCGCTGTAATCTGGCACAGGATCTTGCTTTACAGGAACATAGGCCCAATGTTCACCCCACTGAGCTCCCTGCTTAATCCATTGTCGCAGAATATCAATTTCAGCTGCAGTCAGTGGCGCATGTTTATAAGGCATTCTTTCATCAGGGTCGTTGGCGGTGATCCTTCTAATCAGTTCACTTTGGTCGGGATGACCAGGTATGATAGCGGGTTTACCCGATTCTGTATTCCCTAGCGCTTCTTCGCGGAACAAAAGGCTAAATCCAGCTTTTTGCTTTACACCCCCATGGCAAGTGATACATTTTTTATTGAAAATTGGCTTTACCTGGGTATTGAAATCAATTTTATCATTGGGAAGAGCCAGTACAGTAAGTACAGCTGCTATGATAAGCAGGCTGACAATACCGATCATTTTTTTTGAGCGAAGTAAATTCATAGCAAAATCGTGATTTTAAAGATACTCATTTTCATTGGCTTACTCAATTATCACCCAATTATAACTTTCGGGGTCAATCGATAGCGTAAGTTCAATCTCATAATTCCGGTTCAATTTAAGCAAAAAAGGATTCGAATCCCTAATCTTGATTTTTGCAACATCGGTGAGTCCTGAATAGTAAAGGGGTACCTGGATAGTCCTAGTGATTTTTTGTTTTAATGGGTTATACACCATCAGCAACCCCTTTTGCTTAAGAGAAGGACTTACATGAATCAATCCATCCCAATCCCTTCCGTCGGCTCGGCGTAATTGGATCATATCGGCATTTAGGATATTGCGGTATTTTTTATACCATTGGATTGTTTTCTCCACAAGCAATCTGGTGGCTTCCGTATCATACAAACGTGGGCCACGGTAACAAGCCTGGACACCTGCACCATAATATTGTATCATCAGTTGTTCGTAATCTTTGAGGTGCTCATTCAATGGTTCCAGTACGGCCGTTACATCACCACCTTGGTAGTTGGTTAGTGGAACAAATCCCCAACTCATTGCCCCTGTTTTTTCAATAGTGCCATCATGGATATTCTGCCGATTTAGTATTTTCTGCTGATTTCTAGACAAAGAGAAATTTACTTCCCGATAACCGATACCGGTTTTATTGGTGCCATCTAAAAAATACCAATCGGGCGCATTGATATAAACGCCCCTTTCATTGAGCCAATGATACAATTCTTTTTGAATTTCCATCTGGCGCCACTGAGAGTCATCTAATCCTTTGTGTCCGGGATGGGTGGAGGATGCGCATTGATCCCCAGGGTAGGGACCATCATTTTCCCAAATATCAAAACCTGTTTGCGTAAAAAAATATTTTATTTTATCACGGTATGCCAACCCCCATTTGCTACCAAAGCAAGGGGCATTTCCAAAAAAAGCTCCTCCAGGTTTTCCAGTTTTGGCGTCTATCACATCATCTTCATCACTGATACGCCGGCTGCTAAATAAAGAATACCCGCCCAATAAAATATGTTTGCTATGCGCATAGGCCGTCAGCAATTTCCACTGGGCAATATTACGCATTGAGCTGTCCTCCATATTTAAGTGGCTGCCAAAACTTAGAATGACAGCTTCATACCCGGTAGCAGCACATTGGTCGATAGCAGACCGCACTTCGTCATCATTCCTGCTGACCAAATGCATGAAAATAGGATTTTCTGTAGTCCAGGGCGCTACCGTGCGGTACATTTTTTTAATCATCAAACCCCTTCTTTGCCTGTCATAACTGTCCATTAAAAGTTCGTGTGTTCTTACGGATGTAAAAAGCTCTCCAACTTGTAATTCAATACCAGGCGCTTTATCTGGATATACTTCGAGTAGGCAGGGTGTTTGATAATTGTAATTTACTTGAGATGTATAAACGGAATCGGTTTTCCAATGGGTCGTTTGATCACTAATATCGTACCTCATCGCATTGTTAAATGCATAGTTTGTTTCTACATAAATCCCATGTTGCTTTTTCATTTCTTCAGGGGTACCTACTACCGCACTTTCTTCTTCTACTAGAGCAAGTACCTCATTAATAACTCGGTTCAGTTTAAAAACTTGATCAGTTTTATTCTCAATAGAAACCCATTTTACAATCAACGGAATTCCGTCATACAATTCGTAGTTTACTTTCACTAACAGGCCTTTCAATGCAGATAAGGGGGATTCAAATTCAAGGATGAGTTGTTTTCCTTTAGCGGCAGGTTGGTTCATCATCCAGGTGCTAGCTTTCCAACGGAGGAAGGGTTGGATGTCGGTAACATGGTGGTTCACCAAAATAAAATCTTCTTTACCTGTTTTCATTTTATCCACCCACTCGGGTAGTAGATATGCATTTTCAATTTGCCCTTGCAAGCCTCCAATATTAAATTCCTTTCCATCCAAAACAATCTTTGCCTCGGGCTTTACTGCACGAAGTAACTGCTGTCCGTTGGTAAGATTGGTATAATCGGTACAAGCTGCATTTGGAGTAATCCTAAAGACCCTTTTGACCAAGCCGTTGGTAAGGGTTATATCATCACCCTCTTCGGTCACCTGTGCTTTTTGGTTAATAGGAGTTACCAGCCAATCTGCCTTTGAGGTTATTTGATTCTTTAGCGGTATAGTATTTATTGTTTGTGCTTGTACTACTGTGACAAAAACAGCCATCAAAGAGGACGATAAAAAAAAACGAAGAAAATAATAATTCATTGAATAAGTAGTTGCAATTTTTTAAATAGATAGCATTTCAATTCTAGCAAACAAAAATCACTCAGGGATATGAAGCTACCCAATGCTTGCGGCATTGAGTAGGTGAAATTTAACTAGTTCTTGATTTATTTTAACAAAGGTTTACTGGCATTGATTCCTAACCTTGGTCATAAAGCCTGCCAGTTACTCTTTAGCTGGAGGCTATCTTTCCTGCTGCATATCCTTTTATCGCATAAAAAAGAATGTACATATAAGAAGGTAACATGCAGATTAGAAAGGAGGCCTGGTTAGATACAATTCCTTTATCCTTTAACGTTGTATAGAGCAATGGTACCAAAGCTCCTCCAGCAACTCCCATAATAAGCAGTGCAGCACCCGTTTTGGTGAATTTTCCCAAGCCGCTGATGGCAAGTGGGAAAATAGCAGGCCACATTAAAGCATTGGCCAGTCCTAGCAATGCAATAAAACTGATAGCAACATAGCCCTCAGTTAAAAACACGGCAATGCTGAATACAACACCCAGTATTGCTGATATGGCTAGTGCTTTTTGCTGTGACACATATTTTGGGATTGTAAAAATGCCAATAACATATCCTGCCAGCATTGATAATAAAGTAAAAGTGGTAAAGTATTTTGTTTCATCCAGCGGCATTCCTAGCTGCCTTCCATAGGCCCCGATGGCATCTCCGGCCATTACCTCTACTCCCACATATAAAAATAGGCAAAGCACACCCAATACAAGATGTGGAAACTGGAATACATTGGTCTTAGCCACGGTTGTTTGATCTATATTGTCTGCTGTATTCGTATCTATTTCGGGTAGGGAAGACCGTTTGATCATGATTGCCAATAAAATCAATGCAATGGCTATAATGAGGTAAGGGGTGATTACCCTAGCGGCCAATTCATTCAGCAGGGTTTCCTTGATTGCCGGATCAGTGGCTTTGCCAATTTCAGCTTCAATTTTTCCGGCATTCTTTAGTACAAGTGCTCCTAATATCAAGGGGCTTAGCATACCGGCCACTTTGTTGCAAATGCCCATGATACTAATTCGTTGTGCTGCACTTTCTATAGGTCCCACGATGCTGATATAGGGATTGCTGGCGGTTTGCAACAAAGCTAGTCCGGTACCTTGTACAAATAAACCGGTAAGGAATAATCCAAAATTTCTTGAGTAGGCAGCGGGAATAAAAATTAGCGACCCAATGGCCATTACTAGCAAACCCAATGCCATTCCATTTTTAAATCCAGTTTTGGAAAGAATGATAGAAGAGGGAATGGCCAGAAAAAAATACGCCATATAAAACGCGAAGGTGACAAAAAAGGCCTGGATATCATTTTCAAGTTGACAGGCTAATTTCAGAAATGGGATTAAGGTTCCGTTGAGCCAGGTTACAAACCCAAAAACGAAAAATAAAATACCGATGATAACAAGGGCATTTCTGTTGGTGCTGGTTTTATTCATTTTATAAAAGATTTTAAAATAAATATACGGTATAATCTACCATCGAATCAAAACAACCGATTGCGCAAGCTAAGTTCCAATTGGGTAAAAGTGAAACTTCCAGCAGATAATATGATATATCCTGTAACTTCGGATTCGATAATTATTAAGTTGGGGAGGGGCGGTTAGCTTTTTTAACTAGTGTTCGCATCATCATTTTTTCAAAAGGCCTATTTATTTTATAAAATTTCTTATTCCAATGAAAAGGGTAATAGCTTCTTATATTAAAAAATCCGATGTTCAGAATCCTATCGTTGAATTATCTTCTAAATTTACTGGATTAGAAACGCAAGAACTTACTTGTACACCTTGGATAAAATTCCCTTACAAGCCTGCTGTTAGTTTTACCATTGCGCATAATGAGGACTATGTTTTTTTAAAATATTTTGTAGTGGAAAAGGCAATTAGGGCGGTCAACACCCAAGTGAATTCAGCTGTTTGGGAAGATAGTTGCGTAGAGTTTTTTGTACATTTCAATGATGGAAAAGGGTATTACAATTTTGAATTCAATTGCATAGGGACTCAATTGGCAGGTTTTGGGAAAAGCCGATTGGGTCGTGAGTTATTACCAGCTATGGTGCTCGGTAATATTAAATCAGAAAGCTTTGTGAGTACAGTAAAGATTAAAGGGTCTATTTATTGGGAGTTGTCACTCGCAATTCCTTTATCTACATTTGTTCACCACCATCTTGTAAGCTTAGTTGGAAGGCAGGGCAGGGCAAATTTTTATAAATGTGGCGACAAGTTACCAGAGCCTCACTTTGTAGCATGGTGTGCTATCGAGTCGGAGGAGCCTAATTTTCATTTACCAGATTTTTTTGGCGAAATTTATTTTGAATAAAAAACGGTTAACCAACTTAGCGTGATTTTTTCTGCTCTTGAAGTTAGCGAAGAATCCATTGCATTAAAGTATTTAAAAGAAGCTTTCTATTAGTTTATGGAAAATAAAATTCCCACCATTAAGGAAATAGCCCTTCGTCTGAAAGTCTCTGTATCCACAGTTTCCAGGGCGCTTAGTGACCATCCTCGAATTGGCATGAGTACTAAAAAAAGGGTGTTAGCACTAGCCAAAGAGCTTAATTATGAACCCAATTCAAAGGCTATTTTCTTCAAACAAAAAAAATCGTTTACGATTGGAGTTATTCT
>CANJDY010000074.1 GCA_947472635.1 Chitinophagaceae bacterium | reverse complement strand
CAGCAAATGAACATGGTGGTAAAAGATTTTTACAAGGACAACAGTTTCTGTAGAGATGTAAAAGGCAATATCAACCTCTGGAAGCTCTACAATCTATTCACTGGAACTAATAAGAGCAGCTATATTGATTCATTTCTAGACAGAAGTGTAAATGCATTTGCATTCATTGAGCAGGTAAGGGAGAATTTAGAAGGAAGAAGCAACAGCTGGTATTTAAATTAATAAACATCAAAATCTAAAACATGGACCCACCAAAAATTAATTACGTAGACCCCAAAAGTATAATGGTCATCAATCCCACAGGTAAAATAAGACAGCTATTTGTTCCATTTAAAGTTCAAGTGTTAGAAGACACAGACATTTTAAAGAAAAACAGCTGGGTGATAGTGGAAGAAGTGCAACCTCACAAGGAGTACAAAATGCTGTATAGGATAACAAAACACTGGTGGTCTTATGACCTGTTTAAAATAGCAGCTACGTTTTAAAAACATATTCCCTGTCATACTATTTGATGGGGATTATTATTTCATCTAGTCCCTCATCATTTATAAATGGTGGGGGATTTTTAATTTAACCAATATGAAACAAACAAAAGAACGTGTAGCTGAAATACAAGTGAGCTACCGACCAGCTATTAGTAATAAGCCTGTAATAATAAGTGCCTTGGATGCATTTGTCGAAATTGTGGAATTCTTCCCACCTGATACCATTGCTTTACAGGAGAAATTTGTGGTGATGTATTTAAACCGCTGTAACAGGGTGCTCGGTGTTTATCCCCTATCAATAGGAGGTATCACTGGAACAATGGTAGACATAAGACTGATATTATCTGTAGCTTTAAAAGTGGCTGCTACTGGAATCATTTTAGCGCATAACCATCCCAGTGGTAATCTTCAACCATCATCTGCTGATAAAGATTTAACTGGAAAGATTAAAGACGCATGTAAATATTTTGATATATCATTGTTTGATCACCTCATAATAGCTCCAGATAGGAAATATTTCAGTTTTGCTGATGAAGGGGAGTTATAACGTTGATGTGTAAGTACTCGGAAATATACCATTTGAGTTATAAGTGGATGCTATATTAATCCTACCTTTAAAATATCCTGGCTCTGATCAGAGCCATTAGTTACCCAAACCCAAACCCAAAATGAAAAAAATTAACTTCGAAATAGTCTTTAAGATTATCGTACTGATTCAATTGACTCTAATACTACTAATTAGTCTTTTCCGTGATTCTTCTAATAATTCTCAAGTAGCTGTTGAGCCTAATGAAATTGGCAGATATAAAGAAATCAAAACAAAAACGGTTTTACCCGATGGAAAAGGAGAACAAGAATATATTCGTATTCTTGACACAGAAACAGGCAAATACGTCAATCCCCGTTAAAATAATGAACAAAGAAAATTTTGATAAAAATAGCAAAAGAGTTCCTCCTTATTTGGATCCTGAGTTATCTCAGGAAACAGATTCACCAATGAGTAGTTCTAGGGAACTTCGAAAACTAAAAACTGAAATTATAAAAGAGTTTGGGGAACTAAAAGAACAGAGTATTAAAGATAACATGGAAGAAAAAATTTTAATTTTAAAAAATAGCGATATGAAAATAATTAAAATTGGTCTTAGCATTTTATTTTTAGTTTGTTTATTAGATATGCCTTTCGGCTACTTTCAGCTTGTAAGGTTTCTTGGAATGATTGGTTTTGCGATATTAGCTTACAATAACTCCCAAAAAAATCAGCCTTGGTTTGTTGTATGGGCAAGCTCTGCTATTTTGATTAACCCTTTTTTAAAAATTGCATTAGGTAGAGAGATTTGGAATATAGTAGATTTAATTTGGGTTGTGTTACTAATTGTCAGCATTTTTATTAATAAAAAGTATGTGGAATAAGATTAAACAAAAAAGTTCATTTTATTTATACGGGGTGTATTTTATTTTAGGTATTGGATTTTTATTATATATTCCTATACGATGTGGTATGGGAATTATTGATGAAATTCAAAATCCACCGAGTGAAATTTATGCGGAAAATCAAACTTTTGATAAGTGGAGGTCATTTTGTATTGATGGCGAAAGTGAAAACGGATGTAAAATCAATGGCTATAGGTTAAAAACGAAATCTAAGCTTGGTCCAATGAAAAAAGTTCCTGTAGATGTAATTTCTGTCATTGAAGTAGATGAGAATTATGAGGAATTATCAATTACTTTAAAAGATTGGAAAACAGGAGAAATAATACAACCGTATCCCCAAGAAAACGAAAAGTGGTATGAGTTTAACAAAAAGTATGACTCGTTTGAGACTACAGGGACGTTGTTTGATGAAGATGGAAATGATATAATAAGTTATGAAGTGACTTTAATGCGAAATAAAATTATTATTACTAAAGCAAGCTGTGATTCAAGAGGCTATGAGGAAAATAGTAATAAGATAATGGGAGGCTGTTTCTTTTTAGAGGATTATAAAAAAAATAGAAACGAATTGTACTCGATCGAGATAGTATTAAAGGACAATAGAAAAGCATTAATAAATTTATAATTATGAAAAATATATTCTTTTATGTGTTGTTTTTGATTTGCATATCAGCTTTTTTCTTAGGTGTATATGTAATTTTTGAAGGAGGAGATGCAGTTATAGCAGGGATTGGACTTTTAGTGACAAGTATTTTCTTTAGCTTCATACTTTGGAAAAACAATTTTTTTACAAAATCTAAATCATAGGCACTCCTTCTTCTGTTTTAAGAATAGTAATATTATGAACATAAATTACAAACAATGAAAAAGATTATAACATTAATTATTTTTTTGTTTATTTCAATATTATCCATAAATGCACAATGTGGTATTGGATATTATTACGACTTTAAAAATGTTACTGATCTAGAGAAAAGAGACCTAAAGGGTAAAATTGAGATTGTAGAATTCTCCCATTATGAAGTAAATAATAGTTTTGGTGAAATTTCAAAGGGTGAAAAAAAATGCAAACAATTAGTATTATTTAATATGGATGGAACAGTAAATAAAATAATAAAATACGACTCGAAAGGAGAAATAGAAAATATAGATATTCACGAATTTGAAAATAGTCAAATAAGGTTAATTAGTCATTTTGATAACAAGGGTATCCTAATTTCAAAAACTGCATTTATTAATGAGGGTAAAGATATAAGAGAACAATTGTTTTTGGCTGACGGCAATCTAAATGACCAGTATTTTATAAGAAGTTATGATTTAAATGGAAACATGGTTAAAGTAACATGGAAATATCATGAAGAACCAAGAAAATCTGACGTAACTCAATACTATTATGACAAAAATAATAGACCTATAAAATATATAAGAGATGGGAATGATATTTTTATAATTAGTTATAAAGACAATTATTCAAAAATTCCACTAAAAATGGAAAGATTTGACCCTAAAACTAAAAAAAACAAGATAGATAGAAGTTATGAATGTAATTCTCAAGGTAGTATAATAAAAAGATACGATGATGGTGAACTTTCAAGTATATATGAATATGTTTATGATGATAAAGGTAATTGGATTAAGCAGATAGTATTCAAAACTGAGGCCAAAATTCCATATGAAATAATTGAAAGAAAAATAAATTATTTTGAATAAAAATATTACCTAACAAGGGGTTTGTGTCAGACGTGCTATCTAAGAAATTTAACCTAATCAGTTTCAACCTCAAATTTTAATAATATACAACCACCCTTGAACCTAAAAACATTAATATCCAAGGTAAACAGCTGGAACGATTTTAAAAATCTTCTAGAAACCAAGACCAAACTTGAAAAGGGTAAAGCATTTGAAGAATTAACCAAATATTTCCTGCAATACAATCCTGTATATAAAAGCCAACTTAAAAATGTTTGGTTACAAAATGAAATAACCCCCTCTCTACTAAAAAAATTAAATATCCCTACCAATGATCAGGGGATTGATCTTGTGGCAGAAACTTTCGAGGGAACTTATTGGGCTATTCAATGTAAATATCTTCAGGATGAGGAGCAAAGACTATCGCATAGGGCTATTTCTACCTTTGTTTCATTAAGCACAGGTATAGCTGAAAATATCACCTATTGCTTAGTGTGCACTACCGTTGATGATTATGCCAAGATATACCAGGGAAAGGAAAATATTGGGTTCTGCAATTCTGATGAATGGCGAAAATTGGATAAAGTATTTTTTGATTGGTTGAGAAGTAAAATTGCAGGCAAAGAAAAAAAACTAATACCTTATTCGCCTAAACCTCACCAAATAAAAGCCTTAAAAGAAGCTCGCCAATATTTTACAAAAGAAAATAACAGCAGGGGTAAATTAGTATTTCCCTGTGGGGCGGGTAAAAGTTTGACTGGTTATTGGATTACAAGGGAACTAAAAGCTAAAAGTGTTATTGTAGCAGTGCCTTCTCTTTCACTGGTTAAACAAACCTTGGAAGTATATTTAAGGGAATCTGTTGCAAATAATGAAAAAGTGGAATGGCTTTGTGTATGTAGTGATGAGGGAATTGGAAAAAATGATGATATAGTCATACATACCAATGAAATTGGAGTACCCTGTGTAACCAACAAAACTGTTATATCTGATTGGTTAATCAAGAATAAACATAAAAAGACCATCATTTTTACCACCTATCAATCGGGTAAGACCATTGCAGAAGCTTGCAAAATAGCTAAGCATAGTTTTAACCTGGGTATAATGGATGAAGCCCATAAAACAGTAGGTGAGCAGGATAAGTTATTCAGCCATTTGCTGTTTGAGAAAAACATAAAAATTGAGCAACGTATTTTCATGACAGCCACCGAAAGGAGGTATGCTGGAGCTTCTGACACCATCTTAAGTATGGATGATGCAAATGTGTATGGAGAAACATTTGCCCAAATGTCATTTAAGCATGCAATAGAAATAGGAATCCTTTCTGATTATAAGATCATCACTCTGTTTATTTCTAATGAAGAGGTGAAAAAACTAATTGAACAAAACGCATTTGTAAAACCCTCTGGAAAGGATTGGGATAAGGAAACCGAAGCTAGAACATTGGCTGCCCTCATTGCTTTGAGAAAAGCTATGACCAAATTTCCTATTCACCATGCTGTAACCTTTCATTCGAGTATTAAAAAAGCGGAGGCTTTTGAGCAAAGTCAATCTCATTTTAGTGTAGCCTATCCTAAATTTTCAAAAGTAAAATCCTATCATGTATCTGGAACAATGCCCACTTCTGTTAGAGGTAAAATTGTTGATGAATTTGCTGCTACAAAAAAGGGGATTATAACCAATGCGAAATGTTTAACAGAAGGGATTGATGTTCCAAATATAGATTGTGTATTATTTGCAGATCCTAGGAAAAGCACGGTAGATATTGTTCAAGCAGTAGGGAGGGCATTAAGAATCAAAGAAGGGAAAAAGTTTGGTTATGTTATTTTACCCGTATTCACCAATTCGAACAAAATCGAAGAGATTATTGAAAGTGCTGAGTTTAAAGAAATTTTAAGCACTATACGTGCATTGGCTTCTAATGATGAGCGTATTATTGAATATTTTAGGGATGTAAGTAAGGGAGTAAAGAAAAATAATGCTGATAAGCTTATTCATTTTGATATTGATGAACAAATTGCGGAGCATATAAATATTCAAGAGCTAACAGGAGCATTACAATTAAAGACCTGGGATAAGCTAGCAAAGTTGAGTTGGATGCCATTTGAAGAAGCGAGGGAATATATGAGAAGGGTTGGTTTAAAAAATCAAAATGAATGGTTTCAATATATTAAATCAAAAAGTCAGCCGAAAGATTTACCTACTTCACCTAACATTATTTATAAAAATTATGGGTGGATCAGTTTTGGTGATTGGTTAGGTAATGGAAATATTGCACCTCAATTTAAGGAGTTTTGCTCTATGAGCGAAGCAATGAAATTTGCTAAATTAAAGAACATCAAAACAACAACACAATGGCGTACTTATTCAAAATTAAATCAATTGCCAATTGAAGTTCCTCTAAGACCAGATGCAGTTTACAAAAATGATGGATGGAAAAATTGGGGTCATTTTTTAGGAACAGGAAATATATCAAATAGAGAGAGAAAGTATTTGCCTTATGAAAGTGCAAAAAAAATATTACATAAGCTAAATTTAAAAAATTCTAATGAATACCAAGAGCAACATAGACTTGGTAAAATCCCATCAGAAATCCCATTATTCCCAAATAAATCATACGAAGGTAATGGATGGGAAAACTGGGGCATATACCTAGGAACTAATAAAGTAGCAACTCATTTGAAAGTTTATAAAACTTTTGAAGAAGCAAGAAGTTTTGTAAGAAAGTTGATGCTTAAATCAACTAGTGAATGGTTAGAGTATTGTAAATCAGGTTTGAAACCAGATGATATACCTTCCAATGCACATAATACTTATAAAAACAAAGGATGGAACGGAATCGAAGATTTTTTGGGTTCAGAACTTGAATATCTAACCTTTTTAGAAGCTAAGGAGTATGTACAGAAATTAAATTTAAAAAATACTGTTGAATGGAGAAGATATTGTACCTCAGGAAAAAAGCCAAATAACATTCCATCTGACGTAGGTATGGTTTATAAGAATGATGGGTGGAAAGGAATGAAGGATTTTTTAGGAACCCCTAAGAAATATGTTGATTATGAAACCGCAAAAAAGATTATTAGTAAATTCAATATTAAATCACAAAATGATTGGTTTGATTTTTGTAAATCTGGTAAAAGGCCAAGTAATATTCCAATTTCAGTTGCAAATGTATATCATAATAAGGGTTGGATAAGCTTAGGTGAATTTCTTGGAACTGGAAAGGTTGCAGATAATTTAAAAAATTATAAATCTTTTACAGAGGCTAAAAAATTTGTTCACAAATTAAAAATGAAAAGCATAGCAGAATGGCGCTCATTCGCAAAAACCAAAAAAAAGCCATTAGATATTCCATTTAAAGTAGAAAGGACATATTCAAGTGAATGGATAAGTTGGGCAGATTTTTTAGGTAAAGAAACTAAGAAAAAGAAATGAAACAGCTAATTCATGAATTTTATGCTGAAGAAAAGGATCCTTTAACAACATTTAGGACTATTCTGCTTTTTGGCAAAAATGTTTCTACGTATAAATTTGCTCTGTGTTCAGCATTGTTAAATCTTAAACCTCAAAATGAAATTAGGTTTTCAGATTTGAGTGGTGATTTCTTAAAAGAGCTTTATCGACACTATGAATTATGTCCAGACCAATGGACTGGGGGAGCAAATGCTGTTACAAAAGCTTTTGATGAATACAAGCTTAATGGAAATTGGGAATCCTTGGTTAAAATTGGAGAAACCAATATTTACAAATATGTCTTTGATGCATTTCATAATGTTGGTAGTTCTAATATCAAAAATGAGTATGCACTATTTGAACATGACAAACGTGATAAAAAACTAATTTTAACCGACAGTATTAACTTGGTCTTAGGGAATCCTACTTATAAGAATATTATTATAAAAGAAAATGAGAGCAGGTGGCGAATTGTAGAAGAAGCTTGGAAAAATAAACTTTCACCAAATTTATTGGAATACGATATTACTGACAAAAACTTATACTCCTTTAATATAAATAAGGCTAGTGAACGGACTAATTTAAGAAGTGCTGTAAATGTGCTGCTTCCTTATCAAAAGGGTCATTGCTTCTATTGTAATAAGCAAATCAATATAGGGGCATCGAGTGAGCAAAATGATTTTCCAGATGTAGATCATTTTTGGCCATATTCATTCTTGGTTACATACAAAATAGCTCCCTTAAATGTAAATGGTATATGGAACTTGGTCATAGCATGTCAGGAATGTAATAGAGGAGGATCAGGCAAATTTGAATCTCCTGCAAGCATTGAATATTTCCAAAAACTACTTACTAGGAATTTATTGTTTGTTGAAGAGCACAGACATTCCCTGAAAAATTCTATCTTGCTAAGTACGTCAGCTATAAATGCTAAGGAAGTAAATGATCGCATGTACATGATGTATAATCTTTTTAAGCAAATTGCAGGCTGGAAACCGAAAAATATGTACAATTAATGAAATCATTTTTAGAGATTCCTCAGGAAAGAATAATATTCAAAAACAATTTTTTCTTTATAATTAAAGATGGTTTTCCTGTCTCACCTGGTCATTTGCTAATTATAAGCAATGAACTTAAATTAGACTATTTCGAGCTTTCTAATGATGAAAAAGCTAACTTAACCGAAGTTATTTTAAATGCAAAAGAGTTAATAGAACAGGAGTATAATCCAGATGGCTACAATATTGGGATGAATTGTGGTGAAGCTGCTGGTCAAACTGTTTTTCATTTCCATTGTCATGTTATTCCAAGGTATAAAGGAGATATGAAAGATCCAAGGGGTGGGGTTAGGCACTGTGTTGAAGGGAAAGGGAGTTATTAGATGCTTAAATTTTTTACAAAAAAATAATTTTTTTAATAAAGAACCCTTTAAAAATTATGGAAATAAAACATCAAGCACAATGGTTAAGAGGATTTCTTGATTCTTTGTCAAATTCAGATAATATTTCAAAACGCCAAATTGAAATACTTTCAGTTAAACTCAATGATCTCATTTCAAGTGTAGAGGCTAGTGAGTTCAATGACTATTATGAGGAACCTATATCAAAAAATACCATTGTACAGAACACTAATAGTTCAAATGACAGAGAATTGCCTGCTGACGATTTACCTTTTTAATGGTTTTCAAATTAGACTGTGTTAAAAAATATTACTAGGTAAATTGTTTTTAGCATTTATTATCAATAAATTAAATGCAAAATTTGAGTCATTTTAACTTAATTATACTAATTATCGTTATTTAATAATATTTTTTTAAATTATGTCCTCAATCTCACATCATATTATTGTTGATGGTCATTTTTCTATAAATGGAAATTTTATTGGATTGGACTCAAATAAAAGATCAATTCATGTATACAAAATCCAAATGAAATTAATAGATTTATCATCATATGAGAATATTCAATTTCCTCTTTTCGCACTAGGAACTATTGAGAATTTTGACAAACAAAATTACAAACCGATAGATTTAAACACAAAGGGAATTGTTAATGATGATGACACAGATGTAGCTTTTGAAAGGTTAGTGTCAAAAGCTATTTTTAAAAATTTCGAAGCACTTATAGATGCCTATGCAGGTGAAATTGAATTGAATGAACGAATAAGTCAAAGTTTGAGTCAACGATTTGATAATTCAATTGCAAAAGAGGCTAAACAAAATGCAGAAGATGCATTTAATGAATATTTACAGTACAGGATAAAAATTCAAGAATTGGTTTTATAACTCTAAGTATTATGGGTTTGTAAATTAAACTGTGTCAAAAAATATTTTAGTGTTAGTTAAAAGAATTAGGATCGTGGAAAATAAAATAAGTTGTCCTCCGATTTTTTAAAACCCAATTATCTACGAAAGGTTTTGAACATATCATTTAATCGTTAATATTTTAAAAATATCACTCAAAAAAATAAAATAAAATCACAACTGGTGGGAAAAATGGTGGCATAGGCTAAAGTTTACATTTTGACATTTCTCTTAAAGCTAATATGGGCTTAGCTCTACTGTTAATCAGAGGGTCTCCCGTTCAAGTCGGGAAGGGGGAGCTACACTGGACAAGCCTTCCGTCAGCTGACGGAAGGCTTTTTCTTTGTCTATCAGTCAGATAGGTTGGATTCCAATTAAAGCATAGGGTTGATTTAGCCCATATTAATGTGTATTTATACGCTCATCCGTATTTGTCTGTTTTTTCTTTGTAAATTTGAGTATGAAAGTTCAAGAAGTTAAATACCTATCTGATTATACCATTAGCATCAAATTTGATGATGGTGTTTTTGGAACTATTCAATTAAACGATTTGGTTGAAAAGGGTATTTTCAAAGCGCTTCAAGATAAAAACCAATTCGCAAAGGTTTATTCAAATGGTTATTCAATTGCTTGGTCAAATGAACTTGAAATTGATGCAACTACTATCTATTCCGAATTAACTGGTAAACATTTTGGAGAAATTCTCAGTACAAAATTGACT
>CANJDY010000073.1 GCA_947472635.1 Chitinophagaceae bacterium | reverse complement strand
TGAGCCAAGTGTGGAAGATGCAGTTTCTATTCTACGTGGATTAAAGGATCGCTATGAAACCTATCATCATGTAAGAATCAAAGACGAGGCAATCATTGCTGCAGTAGAGTTATCGCACCGATATATTACTGATCGTTTTTTACCTGACAAAGCCATCGATTTAATTGATGAGAGTGCAGCAAAACTTCGCCTAGAGATGAATTCCATGCCGGAGGAATTGGATAAACTGGAAAGACAGATTCGGCAGTTGGAAATTGAAAGAGAAGCCATCAAAAGAGAAAATGACGAAGCGAAATTAAAGGAACTCAATACCGAAATATCCAACCTTTCTGTTCAAAGGGATACTTTCAAGGCTAAATGGCAACAGGAAAAAGAAGTGGTTGAAAAAATTCAGACTGCTAAGTCGGAAATAGAAAATTTGAAAGCTGCTGCAGAAAAAGCAGAGCGAGAAGGCGATTACGGAAAGGTAGCAGAAATACGCTATGGCAAAGTCCAGCACCAAGAAAAAATTATAGAAGATCAAACCAAATTGCTGGATGAGATAAGTGAAAAAAGATTATTGAAAGAAGAAGTGGATGCAGAAGATATAGCGGCTAATGTAGCAAAAGCTACCGGCATACCCGTAATGAAAATGTTGCAAAGCGAGAGAGAAAAATTGTTGCAACTAGAAGATGAATTACACAAAAGGGTAGTGGGGCAGGAAGAAGCTATTGAAGCAGTAAGTGATGCTATCAGAAGAAGCAGGGCCGGACTGCAGGATCCAAAAAAGCCCATTGGTTCATTTATATTTTTGGGCACAACGGGTGTAGGTAAAACGGAACTGGCCAAGGCCTTGGCTGCCTATTTATTTGATGACGACTCCATGATGACGAGGATAGACATGAGTGAATACCAAGAAAAGCATTCCGTCAGTAGATTGGTGGGGGCCCCTCCAGGATATGTTGGATATGATGAGGGGGGACAATTGACAGAAGCAGTAAGAAGGAAACCTTATAGTGTGGTATTATTGGATGAAATTGAAAAGGCTCATCCCGATGTATTCAATGTGTTATTACAAGTGCTCGATGATGGTCGTCTTACGGATAATAAAGGAAGGGTGGTGAACTTTAAAAATACCATCGTCATTATGACTAGTAATATGGGAAGCCATATCATTCAGGATAACTTTGAAAAGGTGACCGATAAAAACAAGGAAGAAGTGGTAGAAAGTACCAAGGCTGAAGTGATGGTATTGCTTCGCCAAACCATTCGCCCCGAATTTTTGAATCGGATAGATGAAGTAATCATGTTCCAACCTTTGATGAAGAAAGAAATTAAAGGAATTATCGATATCCAGTTGCAGGGGTTAAAACAATTGGTCTCCCAGTCAGGTATCCAGTTGCAATTCAGTGAGTATGTGTTGGAGTTTTTGTCCGAAAACGGCTACGACCCTCAAATGGGTGCAAGGCCATTGAAAAGGCTGATCCAAAAGGAAATCATCAACCAGCTTAGCAAAAGAATACTCGCGGGCGATATTGACAAATCAATTCCGGTATTGGTGGATGTGTTTGATGGAAATGTAGTGTTTAGAAATGAAAGTACCGCAGAGCGAAAAATGGAAAAAACAACCCATTAATCGTTAAGACTAACCTAAAATATCATTTTAAATAAAATTCAAATTGCTGATTATCAGTTATTTGTAAAATAAATGGGGACTGTTTTTTCTAAAAGGCATTGAAAAAACAGCAAAAAATGGTACCTTCCGAACTTTCTGAGCCATTTATTATGGAGTAGGGTAGCAATAGTAGCTACAACTATTTAGGCTTAGAATGGTTATAACAGTAGAAGTTTGGCAATATTGCCACCCTTCAGGCATAAAAAAACAAATTATTATGGCATTTAAGAAAGAGATTGTAGAGATTATTGAACCAAGAGATGTATTTGTAGGAAATATCGATGCACCCGTTACATTAGAAGAATTTGGTGAGTATGAAAGTGAAGTTTGTGCAAAAGCCAACGAAGTGGTGAAGCAAATTTTAGAACAGTATGATGGAAAAGTTAGATTCAATTTCCGTCATTTTCCAATGACCAATATTCACCAGCGCAGTTTAAAGGCAGGCGAAGCAGCTGTAGCTACTGCACAGGACGGTAAATTTTGGGAAATGCACAATATTTTATTTGCTAATCGTCGTAATCTGGGTACTACCAGTTTAAAATTACATAGTAGGGAAGCGGGAGTTCAAAATAAGCGTTTTTTGGATGAACTAGTGAATGCTACTTATGGTTGGCAGGTACAAGGCGATATGCGCGAAGGAATCAACAGAGGAGTTAAAGATGTTCCTACTTTTTTTGTAAACGGTGAACGCTTTACTGGAAAGGTAACTTTTGACGAATTAAGTAAGGCAATTGAAGTTGCGTTAAAAAAGGTTAAGAAAAAAGCACCTGCAAAACAGCGAGCTTAAAAATAGAAAGCCTCCATCTAGATGGAGGCTTTTTTTATACAACTAATGGTGTCTTTTCTATTCCCATTACCAAATGTTCAAGATTCTGTTCTGTAAAAAAAGTTTTACAAATCTTGCTCGCATTTTCAAGAATCGTTGGCAATGTTGGATGTTGTTTCCCAAGCAGTTGGTATGTTTTTTTATAAGCTTCCGCTTCGGTAATGGAACTTGTTTGTTGTAGTGCTTCTTTTATGGCTAGGATATGCAATCCACTATCCTTTATTATACCCAGCTCTTCAATCAGCCAACTCAGGGAGTAAAAATATTGCTGATCCAATAAAAGGACGTATTTCGCCTTTCCCGGGTTGGGCATTTTATTAAATGCAGAGCTGGTGATTGCAGGGATGCAATATTTTTTTAAATGTGGAGCTGCTTTTTTTTGTTTTCTGCTTTGTATACTTCCCCTTGTTGCCTGTGCATAGATACTTAGCCAACGTAACTTACGGCGAAGTTCATGTACCTCCGACTCCAACTCCGAAAATTGATAATTTATACCCTGTATAAAAGATGAGATGTGATAAATTGACTCCCCGTAAAATTCATTTATTTCCTTTACTTCAGTTGCTTCTTTTTGCCAGCGAATCTCAAGCAATTTTTTTTGAATTTTATTGATTCGGCTCTTGTCGGGGGATAGCCAATCCTGTTCAATGAGTATTTCATTGAGCTGTTGAATTTTCTCTCTGCTTTGGGCATGCAGATAGTGAATAATGGAACTGGGTATTTTTTTATTTTTTGCCAGCTCTTTTGCAGCCACATCATAATAATCAATTGCCCCAAGGGTGTCTTCTAATAATTTAAAATGAGATTCAATCTTCGTAAATTTTTTCTTATTATGAAGGCTGCTATACAATTTTGCCAAGGCCTCTAGCATAAATAATGGACTGCGGGCATTATTTCGGTACAACCATAAGGCAGGGTTTTTTTGCTTTCCGGCTATAATGAGCATGGGTTGTAGTTGCCCAAAAAAGTAATTAAATCTATATAAACCTAGTTTCATTTTAATTTTTTTTATTAATAGTTAAGAAAGGGCGGTAATAAGGGAAGGGTTTTATTTTTCAAAATAGGCCACCGTGCCACCAACCCATTTTTTATTTTCATTGTATCGGGTGCCAATCATTTTACCCTTGCTTAGCCTTGCTAAATTGAATACTGCTTTTGGCCTGCTCCAGCCTTTTTTCCAAAAATAAAACAAACGAATTTCAGCCTTTGCAGGTTCTTCCGGCGTAATTATTACGGGAGCGTACGTTACTTTTTTTTGCAGTATCCAGTTTTCCGGATCGGATATTTTTTCAATATCAGCAAGGGTTACATCAATCACTACTCCCATTCCAGCAAAGGAAAAAAGCGGCTTCAATACATAGTTGTTCAGATCTGCAGGCACGGCCTTTAGCTCATTGAGAAAATAAGTGGTGGGGATATAGGGGTGTTGAAGAAAGGGTAGGGTAAACTTACTTACTCGATAAAACCAGTTGGGGTGTGAAATCCACTCCACTTCCCAAGGATGGAAGATATTGATGCTGTCTCCCAAGTCTTTTTGTTGAGCGAGTTCATCAAAAATGAGGCGGTTATAAATCCTTTTGACCGCTGTTTTTTTACCATGCAAATCATAAAATAATTTATTCCCTTCGCCAACTAGTTTCGTTAGGCATACTGTTTTTAAGCCCAGCACATTTTCTGCACAATAAAAATCAATCCTTGTTTTTTGTTTTTCCGGATAAATATCTAGCAGAATTACATTGGAAGGATCCAAATCCCCTACTACCATTTCCTTTAGTAATTGGAAATAGGTTTCCTGCGTGTATCCATTAAGGTAAGCGCTATGCGTATCCGGAACAGCTGCATAGGGGGTAGTAATAGAAGCATGAAGTGCCTGAAAGCAAAATAGAGAAGGGAACCCCTGCATTTCTATTAATTGCGGTTCTGTTTCACCTTGTTTATTTTCGCAGATGCCAAAATCAAATGCTATAAAATCGGGATATTTATTTTCGTTAGCAATGGTTAGGTCTTTGGGAATAGCCCTTTCAGTGATTGCGTCAAAGCGGGGTTCTAGTAGGGTGTCTATAATATGCTCACCCGTTGCCAGCATTTTATTGGTAAAATCCTTTGGAATAAATACAGGTGTTTCCGCGATGGTGAAATCTAGCGTTCCCGGAGATAGGTCTTCAATTTGTGACAGGTAGGCCTGGTATTTTTCTTCCGTAAATTGGTCATTGAATCTATTTCGTAATTCCTTTTGCATTATTTAAAATGGTGATTTATTGGTCGATCTTTTTACTGCTCCAGCTAAAATTAAACATAATTAATTGCAAATCCTGTCATTTGCCTGTTGCAAGCTCCCTTATACAATCTGCTGTTCTCAAAAGCATTCCCTTAAAAAACGCAATGCGGGGCCTTCCTCTTTCATCCGCTAACTCAAGCGCTTACTGACAATCAATAAAAAATTAGGAAGGATATGCGCGTTGGTGAATACGATCTTATCCGGATCATTTAAGTGGGTAATCATTTGTTCCCATTTCTCCAACCCGTAATTTTCAATTACAGTTTTCTTTTTCTCATTGGTTTGCAGGTATAAACTCATACCGGCAGCATCCGCTTCGGGATGAAACTGGGTACCGATCATGTACGCATTAAAACGTACCGCCATGATGGCCCTTTCCAGCAATACCTGCGGCCTTTCTTTTTCGATTGCTAAAATGCTGGCACCTATACTTTGAAGTTGTTGCTGGTTCGGTTCTATTACTTGGTAGTCTCTGCTGTCCACTGCATAAAAAGGGTCTTGCATTTCTTTAAAAACAGGCTCATCCTTTCCATCGCTTAGTAAATGGACTGGAAAAATACCGAATGCAGTACTTTTTCTTTTACATAAATTACCGATTTTATAATGTCTACACGCTAATTGAAAGGAATGACAAATAAAGAAAATATATTTTTTCCGGGTATTCCCTTCTTCATTATTCCATTGTTCTATTTGCGTAAGCCAATTAAAATAGTTCGTTTCCCATTCCGACCCCTCAGTTTCCAAGGGACTCCCAGGGCCACCGCTAGAAATAAAAATATCGTACGACAGATTGGGTAATTCCATTTTTTGCCTAACATTATATTCATCCCAGGTTATTTCCAGCTGTTGGTTTTCACACAACTGTTGCAGTATTTCCCGGATACATCGCATACCCTGGTTAGCTACTCCGTTATATAAATCTAAAATGGCAATTCGTAGCCCTTGCTTTTGAATTGGTTCCATGGTTAAAGTTTTTTATTTCACAAACGATTTTGTTGTATACTGATAATTGAAATCATATTCCATCCAAAAACTTTTTCTGTATAAAATCAACTACCTCCACAAGGCTGTTGGTATCCTGGTATACTTTCAATTGCTGATCTGCCCCTGTACCTTTTTCCAATATTTTGTGAACGTAATTGATTGCATGGCGACTTCCTAAATGGGGTACCACATCATCCACAAAATCGAGTAATTCATAAATAAGTATTCTAGTGTTTACCTCTTTTTCTTTTCCGAAGTCAATCATATTGCCATCAATACCATATCTGCTGGCACGCCACTTATTTTCATTTAAGAGTGCCCTTGAGTACATCATGAAATTTAAATTTTGACTTCTTAATTGATACAGTTTTGCACAGATTGCCTGAAAAAGAGCAGTAATGGCAATGGTTTCATGAACGGTAAGGGGGATATCACAAATACGGAATTCTACGGTATTGAACGTGGGATGCACTCGAATATCCCACCATATTTTTTTTGCATTATCAATACAATTGGTTTTTACCAACAGCGCAATATAGTTTTCATAAGCCTGAATATTTTCAAAATGATCCGGTATGCCCGTTCTGGGAAATTTATCAAATACCTTGGTGCGAAATGATTTGTACCCGGTATGCCTGCCTTCCCAAAAAGGCGAGTTGGTACTAAGTGCATATACATGGGGTAAAAAATAGCGGGCCGAATTGGCAATATGAATCGCCATCTCCCTATTCTCCATACCTACATGCACATGGAGGCCAAAAATAAGATTGCTTCGGGCGGCCTCTTGAAATTCATTTACCATTTCATTGTACCGCGCGTGGTCTGTTATCAACTGGCTTTCCCAGTGACTGAAGGGATGGGTGCCGGAGGCGCCAATGGTATAGCCCAGGCCGTCGGCAATACCGCTAATCGTTTTGCGGAGGGTAGATACGTCGATAAAGGCTTCCTCCACATCCTTACAAATATCTGTGCCCACTTCCACCACTGCCTGGTGCATTTCTGCCTTCACCTTGTCCTTACTGATTTTGTGCCCCTCCTGAACAATTCGTTGCTCGTGGCTTTTTAGTTCCCTGGTGCTGGGATCCAAAACCATATACTCTTCCTCAACCCCTACCGTAAAACTTTTAAAAGAAATATTAGACATGGTGTAAGTAATTGCTAATGGATAATGACTGAATGGATAAATTTTATTTTTGCAGGTATCCATTGATTTTACCCCTGCTCATTTAATAAACTTTACCAAAGATACTTATTAAGGGTTAGGGGTGAATGCCTTTGCATAAATAGAATTTTTTATAGCCAATCGCTTGGGTAGGCTGCCAGCTTAGGTAAAAGGAGGCAGCTTATTTGAATAAAAAAAGGCAGCCTTATAAATAAGGCTGCCTTTGCTAAAAATTAGTTATTGATTAAAATATGTAACGAAGTCCTATTAGCAAACTCCAGGTACTTGAAGTAGAGGTACTAGGTATAAAAGTTTTATCAACTAGTATTGGGTTTGAACCAGCAACAGCACCATTCGGTGTATAGGTTGCTAACTGGTATCTAACTTCTCCAGTGGTTGCATTTTTGGTAGCCCTTAGCGGGCTGAATACAGGTGCATAATCTCTTAAACCCCAGTTTTTGCTGATTAGGTTAAGGAAGTTAAAGCAATCTGCAGTAAGCTGCAACGTATTTCTTTTTCCTCCAATATTAGTGAAAATATCCTGACGGATACTTGCATCTACTCTGTGGTAGAATGGATATTGACCACCATTTCTTTCAGCAACCTGTCCCATATGCTTACGCAGGTATTTATCCTGGGCTACGAATGCAAAGAAGGCATTGTTTTGTTCTGCTGCAGT
The DNA here is from genome assembly GCA_947472635.1 of Chitinophagaceae bacterium. The sequence goes on along the minus strand of CANJDY010000073.1, from coordinate 2,536 downwards.
GTAAGTAACGGCAGTTGCACCAGTACCCACGGTTAGGGGAATGAAAGTGATGTCAGATGGAGATTTTGGAATGTACATTAGGTCCGAGCTATTACCATCAAAATTGACATCCGCTGTGTTTTTGAAACCTGTAGGAGCTGTACCACCTGCAGAGCCATACGTATAGCTAAGTCTTCCACTTTGGTATTGTGACCCTTCATAAAATAAAGAGAAGGTGGTAGCCAAGTGGTTGAAGTATTCTTTTCTGTAAGAGAAAGTTCCTACAAAACGGTGTGGTGCAGCAAAGTTTGAATAAGAAAGCTCTAAATCATTTTGTGATCCCCTCGTATAATTACTTGACCAGGTAGTAGCTGCGGTTGTACCAGGATTAGCCGTGTAATCCATAGCAGAACTAAGGGTATAGGCTAATGAAGCGTAGAAACCTTTGTTGAATGCCTTGGATACTTGGGTAGTAAAGGAGAACGCTCCTCCCCCTTTGGCATTTTCCAGTATGATTGCATTAGAGTAATTATTGTTTATTCTTCTTGATGTACTTGCGTCAGTTGCAAAACTTGGTCTATAGTTGCCACCAAGGTTTACGAAACTAGTAGGAACCGCTTCATTTGCATTGCGCATAACCGTAGCGTTCAAATCTTTGGTATACATCAAATCCATTGAAAGGGTAAGACCATGGTTAAATTTCTGGTCAAATCCAGCATTGGTTCTCCAAACTTGTGGAAACTTGTAGTTGGGATCTATTAGCACAAAACCACCAGATGGAGGCGTAGGCGTAGGGGTTGAAAATACAGACTGCCATGCCTTAGGATCCTTGTTAAAAGTGATTTGAGATAATTGTGTCGCACTAGCAAGTGCACCATATTGATATACACCTGCATTGGTAGGCATATTGGTTAAATATACAAAAGGAATTCTGCCAGTATAAATACCGGTCCCTCCACGAATTACCAATTTTTTATCTCCTGCTACATCCCAACGGAAGCTAGCTCTGGGTGAAAAATAGAAAGTGGGGGTAGGCCATTTACCGGTTGAATAATTCGTTGGTACCCCATTCTTGTTATTAAAGCTTAAAGCTGTGATGGAAGCGTTTTCAATTGGATTGCTAGGATAGGTTGGTTTATCTGCACGAATACCATAGCTTATTTTAAGGTTTGAACTTAGATTTACTTCATCTTGAGCATAAAAACTCATTTGACCATATTTCAATTCCGCCGCATAAGGAGCATCATTACCAGGAACCCTTGAGTAAGTTAAGGCAAAGGCAATTGGATGAGCTGCTGGGTCCATAAATTCAGCTAAAGAACCGTACGTGTAATAACTGGATGCTGCTGGCATATATTGGTTACCCACGTATTGCTGTTCGTAAGCTCCACCTACTGTAACAGTATGTTTACCTGCGTAAATATTGAAATTTTCAGTGATGTTGAAGATATCATTCTTTACATCATTGTTTCTTGTATAAGGGTCAGTACCTGCACTCATTACATTATTTTTTGCTCCTCCTGCATAGGTTGCGGCAGCACCAGTTTTCAATGGGTCACCAATAATATCGATGAAAGGGAATATACTACTTTGGGTACTACGGGTAGTTTGAATTTTCGTATAGGTAGCAATCAACTGATTAGAGAATCTACCCTTCCAGTTGCTGTTTACCTCAACAGCCCCAGACCTTACTATATCCTTAAAAGCGTAGTTTGAATTTTCAAATGAAAACGCATTAGCTCCATTACGAGCAACTGATGTCCAGACATTTGCTCCAGAAGTTCCGCTATTTGGAACACTAGTAGAGTTTAATAATTGATCATTTGTGCTAACCATTTCACTATACTTTGCCGTAACCTTATGTACAGAATTGATATTCCAATCTAATTTGGCTAGTATTTTATAATTTTCAGTTTTAAAGTTTTCAAAATTATCATAGGCACCAGTTTTATATTGATAGGTGTTATTTAAATAGTCCGAAAACCTCTTCAGAGAATCTACACTAACGTTAGAAGTGAGTGTGCTTGGAGATCCACCTTTTGGTCGGTAGTTGGTTCCGTAGGGCAGGCCCTTTTTTTCATATTCACCATTCACAAAAAAGAATAATTTATTTTTGATGATAGGTCCACCAAAAGTTCCACCATAAATATTTGTTTTTTGATTGGTTTGAGTTCCAATATCTAGGTTACCTACTTTGGTACCAATTAAACTTTGGTCTTTATAATAAGTGTACACAGATCCTTTAAATGTATTGGTACCACTTTTAGTAACCGCTACAATATTTCCTCCGGTAAAATTAGATTGTCTTACATCAGAAGGTGCAATATTTACGCTTATTTCTTCAATGGCATCCAGTGAAATCGGGTTGTTACCTCCTCCTGGCAAAGCGTCTGCACTTAAACCGAAATTGTTATTTAGATTGGCTCCATCAATGGTAACATTGTTATATCGTCCATCTCTTCCTCCAATGCTATTACCATTTGCCTGTGGGGTAAGTCTAGTGAAATCAGTAATACTGCGACTGATAGTAGGCAATGTGGTAAGTAAGCGCTGGCCT
>CANJDY010000072.1 GCA_947472635.1 Chitinophagaceae bacterium | reverse complement strand
GGAATGTGGTTGATAATAATACCCCAAATAATTTCATCAGATACTGAATCATAACCATGAATGATTCTATTTCTAGTATCAATAATTTTTCTAGCATTTGTAATGTTAATAGTATCATCTCTAACAATTACTCTATTTAATGCTTCTCCAATAATTTCAATATTTCGCTCAACGGCTCTTCTAGTGCGTAAGTCATTTTTGTAAGTTGAAAATTCTTTTGGGGTATCAATAAAAAAACTATCAATTTCCATGATAGCATTCAAAACATCAAAAAGCCATGTTTAAATTTCATAATCCATAAACAAGCTCTTTTGTTTGGGTAAACTCTTCTTTAAAATAAGGGTTCTTGAGGGCTTGCTCTTCCAATAAATCTACAGATCTATTAAATATATCCTGTAGTGAAAATTTTAGATCAAAGTAGTTGTCGGCATAATCCACCACATCAATTTCTTTAAAATCAACTATTAGGTCTATATCACTATTGCTATTAAAATCATCAGTTAAAACCGACCCAAAGGCATATAAACTTTTAACCTTGTGACTAACACAAAGTTCATTGATTTGTTTTTTGTATGCTACTAATTTGTTCATTGATTTAATTGAATACAAATTTACTGTTTATTAGTTTAAGTCATTGATTTTGGTATAGTCTAGCAAAATGGTAAATAACTACAATTTTAAACGCTAAATTTAATAAGCTTCAATTAGTTGAAATTTTAAATTTAATTAAGTATAAGTGGTTATAAATCAATAAAATAGATATTTCCTGTTCGTTTTATTCCTAGGTTTTTAAAATTTCCTCCATATCTGCTACTATTTTTGTTTAGAACTAGCGGTATCCATCCCGACAGTAAAGAGCACTAAGTAATTAGTGCTCTTTTTTATGCTTACAACTTTAGTGGATATTTCATTTTGTCTAGTACATCAAAAAAATAACTAAAAAACCAATGAGCCCAGTTTTAGTTCAACTTACTGGCTTTAGGACATTCTTAAGCTTTAGATAATCTTTGGTTAAGATGTAAATAAACCATAGCGCAAAAAATACCAGAATGACCCAAATGAAATTAATCATGGTTTTAAATTAATTCGAGTAAGATAATTATTTAGATGTTTCTTTAATAAAAGTAGCAATGTCTTTTTTAAATTGTTTACCAGAGGCTGGGTCGATGTACATCATGTGGCCAGCTTCATAATATTTTAATGTAAAATTATTTTGAATTCTTTTTTCCAAGCCCATGTGTTTGAAAGTATATTCAGCAGCAAAAAAAGGAGTGGCTAAATCATAATATCCATTTAAGGCCAACACTTTTAAACTAGGATTGTGACTCATTGCTTCGGCCAAGTCCACGGATGTATTTGAAATAACAGCATCACTATTGTTGTTTTTATTATGCTTCCAATCCCATGTAAAGCCAGGAGAGGAATAAGCAGAAGTTTTATACGTAAGTTTTTTATCTACTTTTAGTTCATTGTAAAAATAATCAGAAAAAGCAGCAATATAAGGTGGGCTAATACTTTCGCTTTGTGGATCATAACTTGAAGCCTCGCTTAATAAATTTTGATTAATGCCTTTATATCTTGCATCCAATCTTCCAACAGTTAAATGCTCACTTCTTAAAAGTTCTTCGGTAAACTGAGGTTCTTTGATTCGTAAATTTGCTTTTACTACATATTCTTTACTAAGCCCAGTAATAGCAGCTACTTGAGCAGCTATTAATTCTTTTTCATTGTCCGATAAATCGGAACCTTTCATTAATGCATTGGCATAATTTTCTGCTGCGAATTTTCTAGCTTCTTCAGCAAAAGTAGCAATGTCTGTAGGTTTATTATTAATTTTATTATGATACCATGCAGTTACTGCATAGGTAGGTAGATTTAAAATATAGGATAGATCATCTCCTTGTTGAAAAGTAAGTGTACGCATATCTAATACTGTAGATATTAAGACAATACCATTCACTACAATTCCTAAATTTCCTTGTAAGTAATTGGCCACACCTGCACTGCGCATGGTACCATAACTTTCTCCAATTAGGTATTTTGGTGAGTGCCAACGATTGTTTTCATTAATGTATTGTTTAATAAAGCCACTTACTGATTTGATATCTCCATCTACTCCCCAAAAGTCTTTATTTGCGGCTTTGCCAATGGCTTTACTCAAACCAGTGCCTACGGGATCAATCATGATTATATCACTAACATCTAAAATGGAAAATTGGTTGTCTTCTACTTTATATGGAGCAGGATGATTGTCATTGGGATCATTTACTACAACTCTTCTTGGTCCCATTGCGCCCATATGCAGCCATATAGAGGAGGAGCCAGGACCACCATTATAGGAGAAGGAAATAGGCCTTTTGTCCATTTCGGTTTGGCCCTCTTTCGTGTAAGCTGTATATCCATAAAATGCGATGGGTTCATCTTGGTCGTTTCTTAAAATCAGGGCCCCAGCCGTTGCAACATAATTGATGGTTTTTCCATCAATGGTAACCGCGTGATGTGTAACTGATTTTTCTTCTTTTGGAACTGATAATGAGTCTTTTACATCATTTTGTGCCCAAGAAAAGGTGGAACAAAAAACAAAACTGAATAGTACTGAAACGGCAAGGGATATTTTTTTCATAGAATTTATTTTAATTTATTAAATATACTAATTATTATGGTGGTATATAAGAATTTTATTTGAACTTACAAGCGTGATTGGAGTTAAAAAAATTGTCTTAAGCTTCTTAAAATAATGAATGATGTTTAAATTTATTTTTACTACAAGTATTACTTTATTTTCTTTTTTAATGAATGTATTTGCACAACAAGAGCCTTCGCCGTTAATGAATTCCTTTCAAACTTATCAAAAGATGAAAGAGGAAACAAAATTTAATTTGAATTGGATTTCTTTAGGTCCTACAGTGAACAGTGCAAGAGCAGATGTTGTACAAGTGGATACTGCTCATCCAGGAACGATGTATGTGGGGTATGGTTCAGGTGGGCTTTGGAAAACAATTGACAATGGGCTTTCTTGGAATTCTATTTTTGAAAACCAAGCTAGCTATAGCATTGGCGACTTTGCAATCGCACCCTCTAATCCAAATATTCTTTATATTGGTACTGGGGAGCATCTTAAGAAACCTCGAAATTTTACATTACCAGGTACTGGAATGTATCGTTCAAATGATGCAGGTAAAACATGGCAACATATTGGACTAGATGATTCATGGTCGATAGCTGAGATTGCTGTTCATCCCCAAAATTCAAATATTGTTTTAGTTTCTGTCATCGGGCACTTATGGACCAAAAATAAAAATAGAGGTTTGTATCGAACAGAAGATGGAGGAAAAACATGGGAGCAAGTATTATATAAGAATGATATGACCGGAGGTAATGATATTGTTATCTCTACTTCCAATCCTCAGATAATGTATTCTACTTTATGGGAAGTTTATCCAGGGATAAGTGGTGAGCATAGTGGTATTTATAAAAGTTCAGATGCAGGTAAAACCTGGGCACTATGTAAAATTGGGTTGCCTAGTGGACCTAATGTAGGTAGAATTAGTGTTTCAGTTTCTTTTACGAATCCAGATAAAGCATATGCTTTAGTTGACAATCTTACTAATGCTAAAAATCAAGCTGCAGAACTTTATAAGACCTTAGACGGAGGACTTACTTGGACTAAAACACATGCTGGACCCTTTAAAATATTTTCACAGTATGGATGGTATTTTACCAATGTATATGTAAATCCCTCAGATGACGAGGAAGTATTTTGTTTAGGCGTTCGATTGGCGCATAGTATTGATGGTGGAAAAACGTTTTCATTTATTGAAGGGAAAGTAAATCACCTGACACCAACTATTGCACAGGGATTGCATTTAGATCAATCTGAATTATGGATTAATCCAAATAATCCTAAGCATCTTGCTTTGGGAAATGATGGAGGATTGTATGTGAGTCTTGACAAAGGATTGTCTTGGATGCATTATAATAATATTCCAACTGGAGAATTTTATGATATCGCTATTGATGCATCCACCTATACAATTTATGGAGGAACACAGGATGATGCTACAGTCTATGGCCCTGCAAAAGAATTAAATACACAATATAATGACCCATGGAAATATCTTTGGATTGACCCTTGGGATGGAGGTGATGGATGTGTAACGCAAGTGGACCCAGTGAATAAAAATATTATTTATTATAGTCAACAACATGGAGATGCTATAAGACTTGATAAAACCAAAGATAAAACGGTCTCTATAAAACCATCTTTACCAAAATCAATTCATGATACGCTAAAATATAATTTCATCACTCCATATTTTATATCAGCTTATCAAAATAATACATTGTATCATGGAGGTAATTATATTTTTAAGACTACTAATCGTGGAGATACCTGGAAAGTAATTAGTCCAAATATTTCAATTTCATCTTTTTATGACAAAAATTCTAATGCTGCTGGAGCATTGGTTGAATCCCCCGTTAAAAAAGGGTTACTTTATTTAGGTACAGATAAGGGCGCTTTTTGGGTATCAAAAAATGACGGGCTTCATTGGCAGGAGTTATCTTCCGGACTTGCCAACAATTACATTCGAAGTATCTCAGCCTCTCGATTCAATATTTCAAGAGTTTATCTATGTATGACAGGTATCAATAATGATGATTTGCATAGTTATATTTATGTTTCAGAAGACTATGGTAAAAATTGGAAAAGTATTACCAATGGGCTTCCTGATGAGCCTTTTAATGTGATAAAAGAAGATCCCACCAATGAAAATATTTTGTATGCTGGTGGGTTGAGGGGCGTATTTGTATCTATGAATAGAGGAATAGATTGGTCTTTGTTAGGGAATAATTTGCCGCAAACTGCTATTTCAGATTTAAAGATCCATTTACCCACTATGGATCTTGTTGTAGCTACCCACGGAAGAGGAATTTATAAGGTAAACCTAAAGCCAATACAAAAATCAATGAACTTTAAAGATCTTAATTCAAAGAATCACTTTTTTGAAATAGATACTTTAAAAAGACCTTGGCTCAATTCAAACGGAGGGGAACCCTTACAAAAAAGCATTGAAAAAGGCAATTTCACATTTTGGCTCAATCAAGCGAAAATATTAACTATTTCCATAAGAGATAAATCAAATAAGGAAATTTGGAAAATTAATTTTGAAGGGAAGCCCGGGTTTAATACCTATCGTTGGAATTTGGTGTTAAGTAAAAAAGAAAGCGATGAGCCTTATTATATAAATTATGAAAAGTTTATAGATGCTGGGAAATATACTTTACTTGCTACTTCTACCGATGACCATTTTGAACATGCTTTTATTGTTGTTAATGGCATATCCCCTTATTTAAATAATTAAAGTTATCCCTGCGTGAGGAATATACCAACCCGCTATAAACTGGCTAAACTTCCAAAAACAGGTTGACAGTTTTGTTGGTTCTGAGCGTCATAGGGTATTGCAGAAAATGTTAGTGATTCAAATTCTTGGCACTAATCATTTAAAATATGCTCCAAATCCTTCATGATTTGGTAAGAAGTAGGGGTATGCATCCCGATAATTTTATAATTTAATTCAAAAAGCAGATCAATATGGTCTGCTTTTTGTCTTTTTGATGATTGTTTAGTTTATTTTAACCTTCAAATTCTTTTATTTATACTAATAAATCTACTATTTTTTTTTAAGCCATGCCAAACAAGAGATGCTCAATAAAAAAAATAGTAGGCCAATGGAAATAACGGTCAACTAAAATATAAAAATATGTATATTTTTTTCTGTGCAGATAGCCTATCCATTAATGGGAGTAGCTCAATAAAGGAGGCATGTGAAAATTTAGACGCTCTATTTACAATTTAGTTTTGCAAGCATTACTTACAACTAAAAAAATGATTGCCCATAAAATAGCTACTTTTGAATCTTAAAAGAAGCAAATAATTTTATTAAGTAATAAAAATTTGGTTCTTACCTAGGCTAAATTTCTGTTCAAAAATTGAAGTGCAATTAAATTTTGTAGAAGACATTATTTTAAAATCAATGTAGAATGAAGAAAATTTATTTCTTGTTGTTTTTCATTACCTATTCTTTGTTGGCTAAAAGTCAGCAAATGAAAACTCCCTTTCGTTTGCGTACCGATCTGCTTTTACACACCAACAAGGTTAGCAAAATGGGTATTGCAGTTTCTGTTCCCCTGGAATCTGCCATACTTCAAAAAGATTCTTTTCAATTTCCAGTAATTTACAATCAACACCCTTTATTTACTTGGCAGCTGGCATCATCAATAAAGCGATGCAGCGCTTATCGAATTTTAGTAGCATCTTCTTTGCAGCTATTAAATCAAAACAAGCCAGATTGTTGGGATTCAAAAAGAACATTGTCCAATCAAAGCAAAGCGGTTTATCAGGGTGCTGATTTGTTGACGAGCAAAATTTATTATTGGAAAGTTCAAATTTGGGATGATAAAAATAGCATAAGCCATTATTCTGCTGTCCAATCTTTTTACCTCGCTGCCCGGGATTCAGCCAATGAATTTTCCAGGCGTCCCTTACGAGCAACCATTCAATTCCCCGTTACAATCGTTCACAAGGGTATGGGGTCTTATTTTTTCGATTTTGGAAAAGATGCTCTCGCTCAATTAAAACTTCGGTTAACCAGTATTGTAGCGGATACTATCTGGATTGCTGCAGGGGAGGCTTGTACCAATCAAAATACAGTAGATAGTAATCCTGGACAAAATATTAGGTATATTAAAATTCCTTTGTTACTTAAAAAAGGTACGCATGATTATTCTATTGAATGGCCTGCTAATGTAAAAAGAAATTCCAGGAATCCAATTAGGATGCCAAATTATATCGGTGAAGTATATCCTTTTCGGTATGTAAGCATTTTAAATTTTAATGGAATCATACTTCCGAAATCTGTTCAACGTAAAATGGTTTTTTATCCATTTGATGAGCAGGCGGCTACTTTTACAAGTAATGATACAGTTTTAAACAAGGTATGGGACTTATGCAAATATTCCATTAAGGCAACCAGTTTTACTGGCTGCTACGTAGATGGGGACCGCGAAAGAATCCCTTATGAAGCTGATGCATTAATTAACCAATTGTCTCATTATGGTGTAGATGCTGAGTATAGTATGGCAAGAGGTTCAATGGTCTATTTGATATACAATCCTACCTGGCCTACAGAATGGAGTTTGCAAAATGTACCCATTGCATGGAATGATTATTTGTATACCGGGGATGCTTCCTTTTTACAAATATATTATGAAGAACTTAAAAAAAAGATGCTCTTAGCTTTGCTTGAAGAAAATGGTCTTATTAGTACTAAAACTTTTAAACAGACACCTGAATTTTTAAAATCAATCCATATTCTAAAATCTTTCGACCGAAAGTCGGACCTAAGGGATATTGTTGATTGGCCTCAGCCAAACGGTTATATTGGAAGCGAAAAACAGTATTCAGGTGAAACGGATGGATTCGTTTTTTCAACTTATAATTCAGTGGTGAATGCCTGGTATTACCGTAATCTAGTACTAATGCAAAAAATTGCCTTATTGCTTAATAAAACATCGGATGCAGCCATGTATTTAAATTTAAGTACGAAAGCATATCAATCTTTTCAGGAGGTGTTTTTAGATAAAAAAACTGGATTGATAAAAGATGGAGATACTACCAACCATAGTTCATTACATAGCAATATGTTTGCCCTTGCTTTTGGTTTGGTTCCACCTAACAATGTTGAGCCGGTAATAAAATTCATAAAAACCCGTAAAATGGCTTGCAGTGTGTATGGTGCGCAGTTTTTACTGGATGGTTTATATGATTTTGGACAAGGTGATTACGCACTTCAATTATTAACTTCCACGGCCCAAAGAAGTTGGTACAATATGATTAGGGTGGGCTCTACTATTTCGATGGAAGCATGGGATAAGGTGTACAAACCTAATCTAGATTTGAACCATGCTTGGGGGGCAGCTCCGGCAAATTTAATTGTGAGAAAATTAATGGGGGTTGAACCGATAAGTCCCGGTGGAGATACGATTCAGATAAAACCAAATTTTGGCAACCTGAATTTTGCAAAACTTACTACCACGCTTTTACCAGGGGCGGTAACTGTTGTCTACCATAAAAGCAAGTTGTCAGAGACATTGGAAGTTAATTTGCCCGGCAATATGGTTTCCAATATTTATATGCCGTTTAACCCCTCAAACCCCCATCTGCAGATGGACGGTAAAAATATTGCCATTGAACCATCGAATGGTTATTTCATGCTAAAAAATATCGAGTCGGGGAATCATTTAATAACGACTAATTAATCATCAAGGTAGTAAGGGGATAGTTATTTAGTTTACCTTATTGCTAGAAGCACTGAATCCTGGCAGAAATACCTTGCTCGTTCAGTATTGAGAAATTTCGGATTTGGAACCTACCGAATTGAAAATGTTTTATGGCGAATTTATCACGTTGAATTGGCTGGAATTAAATCGGAAAAAAAATAGTCAATGTCGGCACTAATAATTTTCCTGTAAATAGCAATGAATAAATTTTGGAGGGACTCCGCTTTTTAGTACAATTAATTAAAATGCATCAAACTCAAGCCAAAATAACTATTTTAGGTGTCTGTTTCAGGAGAGACTACGATGAGCGTATTGTTTTAATTAACAAAGATATTCGTACTATGATCAAATCCGAAAAAGTTGGATTTGCAGACATCGGTAAACTATTGTTGCAGGAAGATGGGAAAATTAATGAAGCCTTTTTTAATGATGGACTTCATCCCAAGGCCTCAGGATAAGAGTTTTTAGGTAAACTATTGGAAATTGAAATAAAAAAATAAACTATGAAAAGAGTATTATTTTCTGGATTAATGACATTGGCCATTATTGGTTTACTAGGGTTTCAATTACCAGTAAATGAAGTGAAAAGGTTGTATGTTGCTATCAATGGAAGGGATTCCAATAATGGATCTATCCATCAGCCTTTTGCTACAGTAGAAGCAGCCCAAAAGGCAGTAATAGCAGCAAAGAAAAATGCAGCCATCACTTCTGTTGAAGTGGTGATTAGTGGTGGTGTTTATTATTTAACACATACCATCGAGTTTGCCCCAGAGGATTCTGGGTCAAAGGCAGTTCCTGTTATTTGGAAAGCCGCAGTGGGCGAAAAAGTAGTGTTGAGTGGAGGTCGGCGTATAGCAGGCAATTGGCAAATGGGCGTCAATGGTATTTGGTATATCGATGTTCCTGGTGCTAAGGGGTGGAAAAGGGATATTAATGAATCTGAAAAATATTCGAAAAGCCCTACCTCACCTTGGAACTTTCGAGAACTTTTCGTTAACGGAAAAAGAGCCATTCGAGCCCGTTTTCCCAATGCAAATCAGAAAAACCCTTTTCTATATGCAGTTTCGAGTACTACCAATCAGTTACAGATTGACGAGGGGATTATTAAAAAAAGTTGGGGTGAGGAAACGGATGCCCAAATTAATATAGTGCCACGTTGGCGTTTTTTTAATCAATGGAATGATGTGGTGGGTGTTGATCTAGAAAAATCTTCCATTGTTTTAGGCCCACGCGAACAACTTGGTGAAATAGATAAAGGAAGTTGGTTTTGGATTGAAGGTGTAAAAGAAGAATTGGATATGCCCGGCGAGTGGTATCTAGACCATCTTGCAGGCAGATTATATTATAAGCCTTTGAAAGGAGAGAATCCCAATAATTCCGAAATAATTGCTCCCTACCTAAATAGGCTATTTTATCTGAAAGGTGATGTGGAAAAGGGAAGCTATGTGAAAGATATTTCTTTTCAGGGATTAGATTTTCGGCATACCAGTTTCACCTTAGGTCAAATAGAGGCAAGGGTTCATACAGATTGTGCAGTGATGTTTGAAAATGCTCAAAATTGCAGTATATCCGATTGTCATTTTGATAACATCGGCGGCTATGCATTTTGGTTACATCTAGATAGCAGAAATAATATATTTGATAATAATACGGTAAGAAATTCTGGGGGAGGTGGTGTTCTTTTGACTGGAGCAAGATTGTCTTATATGGATGATTCTAAAATTTATACAACTGGTGAAAAGGCTGCCAAAGTGTTTCCAATACTCAATAGAATAACCCGTAATACAGTCGAACATTGCGGAAAAATTCGCTACTATGGCGGCGGCGTACACATCGATTCAAGGCCTGCTACCATGGCAATGGAACCTGGAAATTATATTGCCCATAATCACTTTAGAGACCTGTCTCGAAATGGAATAT
>CANJDY010000071.1 GCA_947472635.1 Chitinophagaceae bacterium | reverse complement strand
CATATTAACAGCCCTAGTAGTAGTATATTAATTTAAATAAAAGAAATATTAATACATATTATGATAGATATTAACACCGCAAAATCAAATTTATCTGTTCAGGGTTTTTTAAATATTGATATTAATGTTGAAGTGGATTTATTCAAAGAAATTGAAAAAATTAAAAGAAAAAAAAACGCGATTATTTTAGCCCATTACTACCAAGAGCCTGATATTCAAGACGTCGCTGATTTTATAGGAGATAGTCTAGGTTTGGCGCAAATGGCTGAAAAAACAGCTGCAGATATAATTGTATTCGCGGGTGTTCATTTTATGGCCGAAACAGCTAAAATATTAAATCCTTCAAAAAAAGTTTTACTTCCAGACCTTAATGCTGGTTGTTCCTTAAGTGATAGCGCACCTCCTGCCTTATTTAAATTATTTAAAGATAAATATCCTGATCATTTGGTTATTACTTATATTAATTGTTCAGCTGGTATTAAAGCATTAAGTGATATTATTTGTACAAGTAGTAATGCAGAAACAATTATTAATAGTTTACCCAAAGATCAGAAAATAATTTTTGCTCCTGATAAAAATTTAGGTGCTTTTTTAAATAAGAAAACAGGCAGAAATATGGTTTTATGGAATGGCGCTTGTATGGTTCATGAAATCTTCAGTCTTGAAAAAATAATTAAACTTACTATACGTCATCCAAATGCTAAATTAATAGCTCACCCTGAGTGTGAGGAATCTATTTTAGCTATAGCTGATTATATAGGCAGCACTACGGGTTTATTAAAGTATACCCAACAAAGTTCCTGTAATGAGTTTATAATTGCCACAGAGACGGGTATATTACACCAGATGCAAAAAGATAATCCAAAAAAAGTTTTTATTCCTGCACCCCCAAATAACAGTTGTGCCTGTAATGATTGCCCGCACATGAAACTAAATACATTAGAAAAAATTTATTTATGTATGGAATATGAATTACCAGAATTAATTATTGAAGAACCATTACGTGTTGCTGCAAAAAAACCAATAGATAGAATGTTAAGTATTAGTAAACAATACGGATTATAGTTATTTTAATTTTGTAGATTTATATATTAATTAATTATTATGACAATACCCTCTGTAGATCTTGATGATTTTTTAAGTTCTGATTCTTCAAGAAAATCAAATTTTATTCAGTCTTTAGGAAAGGCTTTTGAAGAGGTTGGTTTTGTAGCGGTTAAAAATCATGGAATTTCCGCAGATTTAATTTCCTTGCTTTATAATAATGTTCAATCTTTTTTTTCTCTCCCTTTAGAAAAAAAGAGAAAATTTGAGGTTTTAGGACTTGCTGGTCAAAGAGGGTATACTAGTTTTGGTAAAGAGCACGCTAAAGGAAGTATAGCGCCAGATTTAAAAGAATTTTTTCAATATGGTCAGGTACAACAGTGTTCTGAGGTTGATTTTTTACCTAATGTTTTAGTGCAGCAAATTGATTCTTTTAATACCTCTTTTGATACAGCTTATATTGCATTTGAAAATTCTGGAAAATTTCTATTACAAGCTATTGCTCTATATCTTAATCTAGAGCAATCTTATTTCGATAATTATATTGATAATGGAAATTCAATTTTAAGGGCTATTCATTATCCCCCAATTACCCAAGAGCCCTTATCCGCCATTAGAGCAGAACAACATGAGGATATTAATTTAATTACTTTATTAGTAGGCGCTTCCGCTGACGGGTTACAAATTCTAACTAAAAACAATGACTGGCTATCTGTAACCGCCTTACCTGATCAAATAGTTGTAAATGTAGGAGATATGCTACAACGCCTAACTAACAATAAATTGAAAAGTACAACTCATCGCGTTGTTAATCCTTCTCGAGATTTATGGCATACTTCTAGATTTTCTATTCCGTTTTTTTTACATCCTAAATCAAGTATGAGTTTGCGCTGTTTAGATAATTGTGTTACAACCGATCAACCAATTTTATATACTGATATTTCTGCCGGCGATTATTTAGACGAAAGATTGAAAGAAATTGGCCTGAAAGCGTAAATAATTTATTTTATATATTTGTTTATTTTCCGACATATATCATTCTTAAAGGCTGTTTTTTTACACAGCATTACCGCCTTTGGTGGTGCCCAAGGGCATTTAGGCATGGTAATGAAAACGTTTGTTGAGAAAAGAAAAGATCTAAGCAAAGAAGAGTTGATGGAATTTGTTAGCTTTAGTCAAATGTTGCCCGGCGCATCATCTACACAGGTTTTAACATTAATAGGCTATAAAAATGGAGGCTTACCATTAGCGATACTAACGCTTCTTATATGGATATTGCCAGCTTGTTTTATAATGGGCTTATTTTCTTTTTTAATTTCAATGATTGGTTCCCAGAATATAAGTTTAGGTGTTTTTAAATTCATTCAACCAATGGCTATTGGGTTTTTAGCTTTTGCCGGAATGAAAGCCTTTAAAATTTCTATTAATAATCCCATCACGTTTATTATTCTGATTATTAGTTTATGTATACTTATTTTATTTTTTAAAACACCTTGGGTAATCCCCGTTTTAATTTTCATGGGAGGTGTTGTTACTAATTTCAGCAGTAAACGATTTCCTAATATAGAGAAAGTGAAACCCAAACAAATCCGCTGGTTTAAACTATGGCTTTTTGTTTTTATTTTTATTGTTGCTGGGTTTTTAAGTGAAACAGCCCGTAACCAAGAGTGGCAAAATAGAAAGTCGTTTAATTTATTTGAAAACTTTTATAGATTTGGAAGTATTGTTTTTGGTGGAGCCGATGTTTTAATACCCTTAATGTTGGATCAATATGTTGCTCGACCAACGGCCGCAAAATTTATTGATTCCAAACAAGGTTTTATAAAAATTGAAAGAGCTGAACTTTTAACCGGTGCAGGATTTGTTAGAGCGATTCCTGGACCCGTTTTTTCTTTTGCTTCTTTTGCGGGTGGCATAGCCTTAAAAGATCAAGGAAAAAAGAGGCAAGTTTTGGGTTGTATTATTGGTTCGATTGCCATTTTTTTACCAAGTGCATTATTGATACTTTTCTTTTTCCCTGTTTGGCAATATTTTAGAAAATTTGTGGTTGTATTTAGGGCCCTTGAAGGTATTAACGCGGTGGTTGTTGGTTTAATGTGGGCAGCTATGTTTTACCTTTTAAAAGATATTCCAATGAATCATTTTAATCTTTTTAGTTTTTTTAGTATTTGCATTATTTTACTTACTATATTAACGCTTCGCTTTACAAAAATACCACCGCCCTTTATTGTAGCTTTTTGTCTTTTTGTTGGGCTTGTTTTTTGATTTCATTTTATTTGTAATACCTGTTCTTTTCTATTTCCTCTTTTACTGAGTCGGGAACTAAATATCGAATTGATTTCCCCTCTTTTATCATAAGTCTTATAAGTGTTGAAGATATTTGTAACAATGGCGCTTTTAGTAAATGTAGGGTCGCTTTTATTTTGTTGTTTATAGGAAAGCCCTCTCTTTCATAAATATACAAACAGTGGTTTTTAACAATTGATTCGAAGTTTTTCCATTTAGGTAAATTGGTAAAACTATCACTTCCCATGATAATCGAAAATACATGTTGCGGGTATTTTTCTTTTAAATATGCAAGGGTGTCTGTCGTATAGGAGGGTTTTGGTAATTTAAATTCTATAGATGATGCCTTAATTTTCGTTTCTCCTTCTATTGCCAATTGTATTAATTCTAGTCGGTGGTATTCATTTAATAAGCTGTTTGTTTTTTTTAATGGATTTTGGGGTGACACAACCATCCACAACTGTTGCACATCCGTGTTATTGATTACATAGTTAGCAATAATAAGGTGTCCGTTGTGAATGGGGTTAAAAGAACCAAAATAAAGACCAATATTCATTTGTGTGTAACTAATTGATTGTCAGCTAATTATAATTTTTTAAATTTCTTCCACCCAAATGTTTTCTGCTTCATTTAATCGAAGGCTTAAATGATAACCTGCCACCAATATAGAAATAGGATCTCCCAGCGGCGCCACCTGGTCAATCATTATAACCTCTCCTGGAACACATCCCATTTCCATCAGCTTTAAAAAGATTTCGTCTTTTTCAAAGTGTTTAATCAAAACCGTTTTGCCTACTGCTATTTCCGAAAGTCTCCGCTCCATTGCTTTGTCTTATTTACTACAAAGGTATCATTCAGAATTGTTTGATAATTTCGATATTTGAAATAATTCCTTGAATTTGATTGTTTTTACCAGCCCCCGTGATTACTATTTTTGGTTTCTTTGTTATCACATTAAGTGGACCCCTTTCCGAATTTATTCTTAATTATGTTTACAATGAAAATTAAATTTTTTTTTAACGACACCCTTATCGGTCTATCCAAACGAATTAAGGTAAAAGAGCAGTTGTCTGATATTTTTTCCGATGAGAAAAAGCCCCTTTCTACCCTAAGTTATATTTTTTGTACCGACAAATATTTACACGCCATTAATCTAGAGTTTCTTGGTCACGATGATTATACCGATATTATTACCTTTTCTCTTGCTGAGCTAGGCGCCCCAATCGTGGGAGAAATTTATATTAGTACAGACCGCATTCGTGAAAATGCCAACAAAAACAAGGTTACAATTAACAACGAGCTTCATAGGCTTTTGTTCCACGGAGCCCTACACCTTTGTGGCTATAAAGACAAAAGAAAGAAAGACAAGATTATTATGACTTCTAAAGAAGATTATTATCTCGCCAAATATTTTAATTAATACCGCTAGCTCCCTGCTCTTGTTCTAATAATGTTCCACGTGGAACAGCCTTTGCTATTCTATATATACACAACTGTTCCACGTGGAACAACTATATAAAACCTCCACTCAAACTAGCGAGACCCGTTGTTATAAACAAGTTGTTACCTTTTCTAATAAAACCGAAATGGGTATCTTTGCGACCGAATGTTTAAAGAATACGATATAATAGTAGTTGGAGCGGGACATGCTGGCTGTGAAGCCGCTGCCGCTGCCGCCAATATGGGCAGTAAAGTGTTATTGGTAACAATGAATATGCAAACTATTGCCCAAATGAGCTGTAATCCAGCGATGGGGGGTATTGCAAAAGGCCAGATAGTTAGGGAAATAGATGCGATGGGGGGGTATAGTGGCATTGTTACCGATAGAAGTATGATTCAGTTTAGGATGTTAAACCGGTCAAAAGGCCCCGCAATGTGGAGCCCCCGTGCACAAAGCGACCGAATGTTGTTTGCTTCAACCTGGAGAGAGATGCTAGAGAATACCGCTAATGTTGACTTTTACCAAGACATGGTGGTTGGTTTACTCGTAAAAGGAGATAAGGTTTTTGGGGTTAAGACGGGAATGGGAAATGAAATAAAGGCAAAATCGGTTGTCTTAACCAATGGGACGTTTTTAAATGGCATTATACATATTGGAGAAAAGCAGTTGGGTGGAGGAAGAATGGCAGAAAGGGCGGCAACGGGCATAACGGAGCAGTTGGTTTCCCTGGGTTTTGAAAGCGATCGATTAAAAACAGGAACCCCCGCAAGGCTGGATGGTCGAAGTCTTGATTATTCAAAAATGGAGGAGCAAAGAGGGGATGATGATATTGTGGGCTTTAGTTACCTTGATATACCGAAGATTTCAGCCAATCAACAAAAAAGCTGTTGGATTACTTATACCAATAGTGCTGTCCACGAGGTATTAAAAACCGGATTTGAGAAAAGTCCGATGTTTCAAGGCCGTATTCAAGGAACAGGTCCTAGGTATTGTCCAAGTATTGAAGATAAAATTAATCGTTTTGCAGAAAGAGACCGTCACCAATTGTTTGTAGAACCAGAAGGTTTTAATACAGTAGAGATTTACGTAAATGGCTTTTCTTCTTCTTTGCCCGAAGATGTTCAGCACAAGGCGCTTCGGCTAGTTCCAGGTTTCGAGAATTGTAAAATGTTTAGGCCCGGTTATGCAATTGAATATGATTTCTTTCCGCCCACCCAGTTAAAGTTTAGCCTCGAAACAAAAGGAATTAAAAACTTGTTTTTTGCAGGTCAAATAAATGGCACCACCGGTTATGAAGAGGCTGCTTGTCAAGGGCTTATGGCAGGAATCAATGCTCACCAAAAGGCCAATAATGGAGAACCGCTTGTGTTAAAAAGAAGCGAGGCTTATATTGGTGTGTTGATAGACGACCTTATTAATAAAGGAACAGACGAGCCATATCGCATGTTTACTAGTAGGGCGGAATTCAGGACCTTGTTACGTCAAGATAATGCAGATACCAGACTAACAGAAATTAGTTATCGTTTAGGGCTGGCTTCACAGGAAAGAATGGATAGGGTTAGGGTTAAATCAGCATCTTTTGTCTTGGCAAAAGAGGCGTTGGGTAAGCTTTCTTTGGAACCGGATGAGATCAATCCATTGTTAGAAACAATGAATTCTGCGGTAATTGCAACTAAGCAAAAGGCCGTACAAATATTGTTAAGGCCAAATATTGCACTGGCTGATATGGTTTCAGCTGTTCCCGCATTACAAATGGCCTTACATGAGTTTGATCGAGAAACACTAGAACAGGTAGAAATTTTGACGAAGTACGAAACGTATATAGACAAAGAAAGGGAGCTGGTATTAAAAATGAGTCAGCTAGAAGATCTTTTGATTCCAGAAAAATTTAATTATGATAAATTAGTTTCACTAAGCAATGAGGCTAGACAGAAATTTACAAAAATCAGACCCCGAACTTTGGGACAAGCTTCGCGTATTTCTGGCGTTAACCCAAGTGACGTTCAGATATTAATGGTGTTTATGGGAAGATAACCCGACAGCCACGCAAGTGACTGATTTACAATTAGTTGTGCGCCAGCTGCTATGGACAAAGGTTATTTTACACAAAATTTTATAATCAAAAAAGTATTTTTCAAACAATATGTTACTTAATTTTTCAGCTGAAACAACCAAAGAGTTTGTGTTTGATAAGGTTGCGGCCTATTTGCAACAGCAAGCTATTGGGGTAGACAAACAAGATATTTCACGACCTTGGGGAGGGTTTTTTGTACTAGATGAGACAGATGCAGAAAAGTTCATAGCGCTATATTTTCCTCATCTTACCAAGGCTGATTTGACAATAGCGGGTAAATTAAGCCCCAAAATATTGGTGGTAGCCCCAGAAAAAAGGCTGAGCTGGCAATATCACCATCGCCGGGCTGAAATTTGGAAACTGATTGGTGGTGTTGCCGGGGTGATAACCAGCGACGATGATGAGGAAAAGGAAACCAGCCATCTAACTATTGGAGATATTGTACAGCTAAAGCAGGGAGAGCGCCACCGTCTTATTGGGCTTACAGGTGGATGGGGAGTAATTGCAGAAATTTGGCGACATACCGATCCGGCTAACCCAAGCGATGAAGATGATATTGTAAGGGTGCAGGATGATTTTGGAAGATAGTTAGCATAATCCAACAATCGGTGCTTGGCTTTGTTTATGGAATAATAATTCCATTTGTCATTTTTTACACAGGAGTAGACACAATTTTAATAAATTTAACCTTAAAAAAAGTATGAAACAGATTCTATCATTAATTGCGATTACTGCTATTTCTTTAAGTGCAATGACAGGTTGTGCACAAGATAAAAGTAAACGCCCAAGTCCTCCAGCGTCGGTAACCGTTACCACCCAAAAGGGGGCAACCATTAGTATTAATTATAGCCAGCCCTCTGTAAAAGGAAGGGTTATTGGAAAAGAAATTGCTCCGTTTGGAGAGTTATGGAGGACGGGAGCTAACGAAGCGACCGTTTTCGAAGTCAATAAAGAAGTAACCGTTGCCGGAAAAAAAGTAAAAGCTGGAAAATATGGTCTGTATACCATACCTGGTGAAAAAGAATGGACGGTAATTTTAAACAAGAAATCAAACTTGTGGGGATCAGATAATTATAGCCAGACAGACGATGCCCTGCGTTTTGTAGTGGTGCCGGTTAAGTCTAAAGCATTCACAGAAAAAATGACTTTTTTAATCAGCACCGCGGGTACTGTTTCTTTGCTTTGGGGAGACGTGCAGGTTGATTTTGGTGTAGAATAATTATTGCAATTAATTTAAAAATCCCCGCTGAAATGTCAGCGGGGATTTTTAATTCTATCAATTGGTAAAAAACTTGTTATAAAAGCAATGTTTTTGAAATTGGAAAACCATTATTTATCTAACAGGGGATGATAAATTTTCTCTGCAAACTGTAACACTTCTTTTTTATCCAGTGTCATGTGTTTAGTTTGTTGGTTTTGGAACATGGCCATCTGGTCTTTATAATGTCGCGAATCTGGGTGTTGTGATGCTCCAAATGTGTTGACGGATTCAATAATGGGGAGCCCTGATTTTGGATATCTAACAAAACAAATATAAGCATCACCGGTGGTGATATTCTTTGTTCCATTAAAATATGGTTTACTGTATGCGGCAGCAAGAATATCTGGCAAACCATCGCCAGGCCTTGCGTCATCACCCCGCGCTAGCTTCTGAATGTCACCCAAATTAAGGTCTACCGTACCAAAATTTTTAAGCATATAATCATTAATATATTGAAAGGTTTCCACGCCTTCTGCTTTTGAAAGCTCTCTAGTAGGCCCGTTCTTAAGCTTCTTGGAGATATAGTCATATGCTAATAAAAAAACAGCCGCGCCCTTACTATTAACAACCGCCTTGTGATCCCAATCTTGCAGATGGGTAATTACCTCTTTCAACAAAGGGTATTCGTTGGCGCTTAAATTTAACAAGCTATCGATGCCATATGGAAACATGAAATGTGCCGGATATTGCCGATCAAACTTTATTTTTTTAAAATGTTCATAGTCCATTTTATCTACCCCTACCATTAACTCATTAACCCTAAGGCTGCGGTTATTGTTGTAGGTTTCAAAACCGTCTTTGAGGTCATACTTAGCAGGGTTCAAATTAGATTTTTCATCAGTAGCCATAAAGGGAGAATGGTTGGTGTTATATAAAAAACCAGAAGCAGGGTTGGTATATTGTGGCAATTCGGCAACGGGTTTAAATTTGGTCCACAGTGTGGCGGATGTATTTCCAGGCAATGTTCCTTTCCAGTTATAGGCGGGGTCGGCATTTCGCAAAGGAAGTTTTGCATTGCTAATGTAAAAGATGGTATCAAATCGGTCTGCATACACAATATTAAACATGGGCAAACTAGTCATGCTAACAGCTTTATAAAACTCCGTGTAATTGCGGGCTTTATTCATTCGATACCATTCTTCCAATGCCTTACAATCCATATTGGCCGGAAGTCGCATAGAGAAGACCCCTTTTTTGGTTTTAACGGTTGCGCCATATTTACTCCAGTACACTTTTTTGCTAATGGCTACGGGAATGCCTTTAATTTTCATTCGGGCTTTTCTAACTTCTAGATCAAACCACTCGCCGTCAAATTTATATTGATTGTTATTGGCAGGATTCATCTGTAGTTGGTATACATCAATAATATCCGGACTATTAACGGTATGGGCCCAGCCTAGGTTTTCATTGGTGCCATGAAATACGAGGCAGGCTCCAGGAAATAGGCCACCAAGAATGTTCCACCCTTGCTCACTTTGTAAATGGGCTTCATAAAACGCCACGGGGCCTTCTACTGGTTGATGGGCATTAATGGCAAGGAAGGCTTCGCCGGTAGTGGTCTTAGAGGGATGAAAAGCAAATGCATTTGACCCTTCGGAGGAAAATCCTGGAATAGTACCAATATTGCCGCCAAGTATTTTGGGTAGCGTTCTGTCTACGCCACAAAAAATGCTGAGAGAAAAAAGACCAGCAGTAAGGTATTCCTTGTTGTTGAAAGGAAAGGCCTTTTTATAGGTAACTTCTTTAGGATGTGCTTTTGCATACGCATTTAAACCTTGTACATAGCCGTTTACCAATGCAATAAAATCTGGGCTTAGTGTATTCCATTGGTCTTCTACTAGTTGCCTACAGCGTAAAAGATTAACGACATAGTCAGCTTGTGCTCCTTTTTTTCCGAGTGCGGAAGCCATCTTTGCTTTGCCGGACAGGATCATTAATTGTAGCGTAGCGAAGTCGTCTTCGGCATGAGCCCAGGCAAGCCCATAAGCCACCTCTGCGTCGGTAGGAGCAAAAATATGAGGAACGCCAAAGCTATCCCGCGCGATGGTAATGTTAACGGGGTTGATTTGAGCAGACGCCCCTTCGCAAAACAATAGCAAAAGCAGTATAAATTTTTTCATGCTGAAAAATAAAATAAAACTGGCAGGTAGCCTAAAATAAAATGCCCAAATGGATGAAATATTTAAGTAGATAGTTGTCTGTTTAAAGAAACCAGCAGCCGGGATCGTTGTAACTCAAACAGGCCGTACTTGAAATTTGTTTTGCCAATTACCGAAGTACCACACAATACAATTAGCTTTACTATATACAAATAGGTTTATTTAATGGACTACGTACAATCAGTAATAGATCAAACCAAAAAATGGATTAGCGATGTAATTGTGGGCTGCAATTTTT
>CANJDY010000070.1 GCA_947472635.1 Chitinophagaceae bacterium | reverse complement strand
GGCTTTTCGCAAAGGGCTGATTTCTCTTGTAGAATCAAGGTAGTCTCTATTTTCTAAATTTTGTTTCACTTCATCCAAAGTGATAAGGGGATTTTTAACACTTAATTCTTTTAACCTTCTTCCAACACGAACAGCAATATCAGCTGTCATAAAAAGCTTTATTTCAGCATTAGGGAATACAGTAGTGCCGATATCCCTGCCATCCATTACAATGCCTTTATTTTCACCCATTTTTTGTTGTTGGGCAACAGCAAAAGACCGCACTTCACCTATTGCTGCTACATCACTCACTTTTTCAGCAACAGAAAGATCTCGAATCAAAGGTTCAATATTTTCGTTGTTGAGATAAATATCTGATTGAAGTGAATCGGGATTGAAGCGAAAGTCTATATTAATATTACCTAAGGCCTCCAATATTTCACTGGTTTGGGACAAATTAACATGGTTTCGCAAAAAATACAATGTAATGGCGCGATACATCGCTCCGCTGTCAATATATACATACCCTAGCTTTTTTGCCAATTGTTTAGCAAGGGTACTTTTCCCGCAGGCAGACCAGCCATCGATGGTAATAATTATTTTATTCATTTATACAAAAGTCAATTAAAAAATTGCATTCAGCAAAAGAAAATTAGGTGCAAAAAGTTTCGTAGGATCTCATTACAAAAAAAGCCATCCAATAATTGGATGGCTTTGTATATTGATTATAAACATTAGGCTTTTGAAGGAGCTTCTTCTTTATGCTCTTCGATTTTTAAGCTAAATAATATTTTTTCTTTCTTTTCATCCAAATCTGCAATCAAGGTATCCCCTGCTTTCACCAGCATATTCAGTATTTCTTCTGCTAATGGATCTTCCAGGTATTTTTGAATTGCTCTATGCAAAGGTCTAGCACCAAACTGGGCATCGTAGCCTTTATCAGCAATGAAGTCTTTAGCTTGTGGACTGAGTTCCATGGTAAAACCAAGATTAACCAATCTTTTCATAACCCCTTTCATCAGGATATCAATAATCTCAAAAATATTTTCCCTGGTGAGCGAGTTGAAAATCACTACATCATCAATCCTATTTAAAAATTCGGGACTAAAGGTACGCTTGAGGGCCTTTTCAATAACGGCTTTATTATTTTCCTCTGCATTTTGAATTCTAGAAGCGGTAGCAAAACCGACTCCTTCACCAAAGTCTTTTAACTGTCTAGCTCCGATATTGGAAGTCATAATAATCACCGTATTCTTAAAGTCAATTTTACGTCCCATTCCATCCGTAAGCTGGCCATCATCTAAAACCTGTAAAAGGATATTGTAAATATCTGGATGCGCTTTTTCAATTTCATCGAGTAAAATTACACAGTATGGTTTACGACGAACGCGCTCTGTAAGCTGCCCACCTTCTTCATATCCAACATATCCTGGAGGCGCGCCAATAAGACGGCTGACAGTGAATTTTTCCATGTATTCACTCATGTCAATTCTTATCAGGGAATCATCATTATCAAACATGTAACGGGCAAGTGATCTGGCTAGTTCTGTTTTACCTACCCCAGTAGGGCCAAGAAAAATAAATGTACCGATTGGTTTTTTAGGATCTTTTAATCCTACTCGATTACGCTGGATGGCTTTTACCACTTTGGAAATAGCATCTTCCTGACCAACCACCACATTTTTGAGGTCATCCCCCATGCGCCGAAGTTTTTCTGTTTCAGCCTGTACCATTCTTTTGACCGGTATGCCAGTCATCATACTGATTACTTCTGCGATATCTTCCTCTTCTATCGGAAATCTTTTATGTTTACTTTCTTCTTCCCATTCATTTTTTGCTTTTTCCAGTTCTTCTTGCAGTCTTTTTTCAGTATCCCTGAGGGAAGCTGCCTCTTCAAAACGCTGGCTTTTAACCACTTTGTTTTTTTCTAATTTAATGTCCTCTATTTTCTTTTCGAGTTCAATTACATTTTCGGGAACATTGATATTTTTGATATGCTTGCGTGCCCCTACTTCATCTAATACATCAATTGCCTTGTCTGGCAACAAACGGTCAGTCATATATCGTTCGCTCAATTTTACACAGGCATCAATAGCAAGGTCGCTATAAATCACATTGTGATAATCCTCATACTTACTCTTGATATTGGTAAGAATCTGGATTGTTTCTTCTACAGATGGTTGTTCTACAATGACCTTTTGAAAACGACGATCTAAGGCACCATCTTTTTCAATATGCATTCGATATTCATCCAAGGTAGATGCTCCAATACATTGCAACTCACCCCTTGCTAGGGCTGGTTTAAAAATATTACTTGCATCCAATGAACCACTAGCTCCACCTGCACCAACAATCGTATGAATTTCATCAATAAACAAAATAACATCTCTGTTTTTTTCCAGTTCATTCATGATCGCTTTCATCCTTTCTTCGAATTGACCTCGGTACTTTGTGCCCGCAACCAAAGCGGCAAGATCCAACGATACTACCCTTTTGTCGAATAAAACCCTGCTCACTTTTCTTTGAACGATTCGAAGGGCCAATCCTTCCACAATTGCTGTTTTACCTACTCCAGGTTCACCAATCAAAATAGGATTATTCTTTTTTCTTCTAGAAAGAATTTGTGAAACCCGCTCAATTTCAATTTCTCTTCCTACAATTGGATCTAAGGTTCCATTTTCTGCTAATCTGGTTATATCCCTTCCAAAATTATCCAATACAGGAGTTTTAGTTTTGGGTTGAGCACCTGCAGTACCGCCACGTTGAGCTTTTTGTTGTTGACTGAACTGTTTACGTTCTTCGTCAAAATCATCTTCATTCTCGTCAGAAAATTCAGCAGCCGGTGGAGGTGACGATACAAATCCTAATTCATTTTTAAAAATATCATAATCCACATCAAATTGATTTAATATTTGGGTAGCTATATTTTCTTTGTTTTTTAAAATCGATAACATCAGGTGCTCACTTTCCACCATCACACTTTTATTTGCTTTTGCCTCTAATACAGTTATGCGAATCACTTTCTCTGCCTGCTTAGTTAAAGGAAGGGAATTAATATTGGCAATATTTTTTCCTGTCTTATCTTTTACCGCCACTTCGATTTCTTTTCTTAATTCATACAAATCCACATTCAATGATTTCAATATCTTAATGGCAGTATTTTCCCCATCCCGAATCAAACCCAACACTAGGTGCTCGGTGCCTATAAAGTCATTTCCTAAACGCAGCGCTTCTTCCCTGCTGTAAGAAATAATTTCTTTTACCTGTGCTGAAAAATTGTTGTCCATTTATTGAATTTTATATTTACAATAATAACGATTAATAAATTGAAATGGCAAAGTTGTGCCAGTTGTATTAAAACCAAAAAGAGTTGAAATAACTCTTGATAAGTTAAATATTGCTTAACAAATACCTTCTACTACATTATACCTATACAATTTCTTTCCTTGATTTGTCAAATCGATAAGTGTATTAAACGCAAAATTTTCCTTTACTTTACAAAATAACAAAAACAAATAGGATAACAAAATAATTAATAATTTAAGAAATAGTATATTCAAAATACTCATCCCTCAAAAAACATAAACTCATTTACAAGAAATGAATGTCAAAATAGATACCAAAGAGAGATTCTCCGTAATTACCCCTAAAGTTACCGAACTTACTGCTATTATGACAGGAGAACTATCTAATTTGTTGCTTCCCTACCTACAAAAAGACATACCGCACATAATCTTGAATATGACGTCAATTCTTGAATTGGACGAGCAGATCGCAAATTGCTTAGCAGATTTGCAACAACGGTTTTATGAAAACAATTGTTCTTTCGTTATTTGTGAATTACAACCCAAGGTGGAGGATAAACTGAACAAGTTCGACCTGTTAGAAATACTGAACGTTACCCCCACCGAAACGGAGGCATGGGATATTGTTCAAATGGAAGAAATTGAAAGAGAATTGTTTGATGGTGAAGAATAGGGAGAAAATACCCAGTTTTATTGTTTAATAAATTTATATTATAATCAATTTATATTAAACTTTGTTGTCACTAACTATTTTAGGAAATAATTCGGCAATACCTGCATTTGGGAGAAATCCTACTGCACAGGTGCTTCAATTACAAGATGAGTACTTTTTAATTGATTGTGGAGAAGGTACCCAATCACAGCTGTCGAAATACAAAATCCGGCGAAGTAAGATCAATTATATATTCATTTCACATCTTCACGGGGATCATTATTTTGGGCTTATCGGACTTTTGACTAGTTTGAGCTTATTAAGTAGAACACAAGACCTTCATATTTATGGGCCAGCACCCTTACAGCAGATTATCCAAATACAGCTAGATGTTGCTGATACAAAACTATCTTATTCGCTGATTTTTCATTCCATTACTTCAGCAGGAGTTATTTTGGACGAAAATAAATTTTCTGTAACTGTTTTTCCATTAAAGCATCGTATTGAATGCTGGGGTTTTTTGTTTAAGCAAAAAAAGAAACCAAGAAGCATCAACCCCAACACAATCAAAAACTTTGATATTCCAGCTTCCTTTTACGGAAAATTACAAAATGGGGAAGATTATACTAACCAAAAAGGAACCCTTATATCCAATGAGTCAGTTACAGTAGCCAATACACCCTGTAAAAGTTACGCTTATTGTGCAGATACCATTTATGATGAAGGGTTGGCTGAAATAGTAAAGGGAGTAGACCTTTTGTATCATGAAACTACCTACCTTAATGATGCTGCTGATAAAGCAGCAGCCAGGTATCATTGCACTACTAGCCAGGCTGCTAGTATCGCCCGCAAAGCTGGTGTTAAAAGACTACTTATCGGTCATTTTTCATCAAGATATGAGCACCTAGATGCTTTTTTGACTGAAACCACCGAGGGGTTTGAAAATACAGAACTTTCAAAAGAAGGCACCTGCTTCTTTATTTAAAGATTTTTCAAATAGGCTTTTACCTTTTGGTGAATGGGGGCACTCAAGGGAGTAACTGGTAACCGAAGCACATTTTGAATAATACCTAACTCATATAAAAAGGCCTTCACTCCGGCTGGATTATTTTCGGTAAACAATAACTGATACACTTCCAGTAAAGGATCATTCAATTTTTTTGCCAACGTAAAGTCATGGGCTAAACCAGCATTGACCATTGCTGAAAATTCTTTAGGAAAACAGTTAGCGGCCACACTAATAACTCCATCGATACCGCAGGCTAACTCGGGCAAAACTAAATCGTCGTCACCACTTACTACTAAAAAATCATCCGGTCGGTCTTTTAAAATCTGGATACATTGGCTGATATTATTTCCCGCCTCTTTAATACCCGCTACATTGGCAACTTCATGAGCCAGTTTAAGGGTGGTACTTGCTTCAATATTCCTACCCGATCTTCCAGGTACATTGTATAAAATGATTGGCTTTGGAGAAGCTTCTGCAATAGATTTGTAATGAAGGAATATCCCTTCTTGCGAAGGCTTATTGTAATATGGACAGGTGCTTAAAACTGCAACAGCTTTTTCCAGTGGATAATTTTGTACATCATTAACTACTGCCCTTGTATTATTTCCACCAATTCCTATGACTACCGGTACCCTACCATTAATTTTATCATACGTGTAGTGTATGATATCTAATCTTTCCTGCTTATCAATTGTAGGTGTTTCACCTGTAGTACCCAATGAAACAACATAGGAAACTCCATTATCAATAATAAAATCAATTAATTTCCCCAAAGCATCAAAGTCAACAGATTCATTTTCCTTAAAAGGAGTAATGATTGCTACACCAGTTCCCCTCAGTTGATTACGTAAATTCATTGGATAATTTTCGGTGAAGTTATTACTATAGCTCGATATGATAAAACAAAAAAAACATCCAGATTACAATTTTACAATATTTATAATCAACATTCATTATATGTTATGTAACTTACTAGCATATCTTTCGTTAATCTTTGGAATCAATAAAATAATAGCTAATTATCAATTTGTCAGGTCAGGCATTCTTACCAATTGTTAGAAAACTAATTTTATGATACATTTGGTATAGTAAGTTTTAATCATATAACAACTATGCTGAATCAGGCTGCTTAGCTAATAGGGAGTATTTACTATTATTATTACAAATACGATCACCACAAATAATTATAAAAAATTATACCATGCTACAAGAAGAATTTAAAAAAGCGGAAGATTTGGCAAAGCATTGTAAGGCTTATGTCCAAATAGAAATTGAATTGTTTAAATTGAAGATTGCGGAAAAATTATCGAAAATTATTGCAAATTTTTTGGCAGCAATGGTCGTAATTGGAGTACTACTTCTTTTTATTTTATTTGTTAGTCTTGCTTTAGCATTCCTAATTGGTGAATGGCTGGGAAAAATGTCCGCTGGCTTTTTTATAGTTTCTATCCTATATTTATTGATTGGAGTAACCTGCTGGTATGCGAGAGAAAAATTGATTAGAATACCCATCCTTAATGCAATTCTCAGTCAATTATTCACTAACGACGAAAGTAAAGAAAAAATAACTAAACAATAAATATAGTAAAAACAAAATTAATTATCCCTAGGAGTAATTTAAGAAGGTAGCCTATATAAATTCAAAATCTTTGAATTGGCAAGGTATTTCGAGTCAGGACTGAAGATGAACAGACAGGTGCCATTTTTTATTTTATCAATGATTGACCGGTGTAAAGCTTGTGGAACAGCTGGACAACCCCAACTTCTACCGATATATCCTTGTGAATGAATCAACCGTTCATCAACATAGCCCGCCCCATGTAATACGATCGAACGTTTATTGGCATTGTCATTAATCCCCTGCTCCATTCCTTGCAATCTTAATGAATAACCATTTCCCCCCTCATAGGTGTTGAGTGTTTCATAAAAACCCAGACTACTTTTATTGCTGGAAAGTGCATTGGAAAACTGATTGGCAAATTCTTTTCCAGACTTAGACCCATGAGCAACATAGGTTTTAAAAAGTACTTTTACATTTTGAAGATCAATAATAAACAATCGCTTTACGGAAGAGGGTTTACTGAAATCTACGATCGATATAATTTCCTTATCTCCCAACATTCCCTTTTCTCTCATAAAATTAAACCCCATCAATGCATAATCAAAAATCTGCCTTTTTAACCCTATCGACTCGAGCCGAAGACTATCGTAAAGATTATTTGAAAAAGCTAAATAAATTTTTGGATGAACTTTGGAAACGGCAGACTTACCATGGATTGAAGGGACAACCTCTTTTTCAATAAAATACTTTCCAATGATTGTTGATTTTGCAAAAACAAATGATAGGGAAAGAAAAAAAACAACAATAACAGAAATAAATAAATTGATTTTTTTGATACTGGGCTTATACATGAAAAATAAATATTTGCTGATTAAAATTAAATAACGCAAATATCTGATGTATTATTAGGGATATATTGTTAAAATACAAAAAAACTCCGCCAAACCTATTAAATTATATTATTGATAAAAAGCTAATGCATTAAAAATGATATTGTTATAAAAAAAAAGTTAAATATTGAGAAAATAGATATAAGAAAAAAAATAAAGATTTTATTTGATAAGTATGCTAGTACCTTTTTTAAGATAGATTTGACCGTCCAAACCAACAATTTTTACCATCCATACTACCGTTTGGGTTGCTAAGGGTAATCCTTTAAAAGAACCATCCCAGC
Source organism: Chitinophagaceae bacterium (assembly GCA_947472635.1). The sequence continues at coordinate 2,839 of CANJDY010000070.1, read as the reverse complement.
CATTGTGTTCAATATTTGTTTCAAAAACCAATTGCCCCCATCTGTTAAAAATTCTAAAAAAATGAAATTCACTAATCCCTTTCAGAATTGGTCGTAAAATGTCATTTTTTCCATCGTTATTGGGAGTGAATGCGGAAGGAATCAAGATATCAATATTTGCAATTGTCTTTACAAACTGCGTATCTACAGTATGGCAATCTGAATTTGTTGTAATTTCCAACAAATATTGCCTGTCCATATTTCCTTTAAAAATAGGTGTAAAACTAGTTGGGTTATTTAAGCTGATTGGCTGTTTCCAAAGTATATGGTCTCCAATAGTTCGAGCCTTCAGTGTGATGGGAACGTTAACCAAGGCATATACCACTGGATAGGTTATTCCTATTTTAGCTTTATCAATAACGATGGCTATTTTGGCTGTATTGATACTACAACCCATGGTATTACCCAGCATAGCATGATAATCGCCATCCATCAAAACCCGATAAGAAGAAATATTAGTAGCCCCTTCAATTGGATAACCATTTCGATACCATTGAATACTGGACGTTGGATGAACAATTAGTACCGCACTATCACCATTATTCATACAATAAATGGCTTTGCCTAGTAATTGAAGCGAACTGTCAATAACAGAAGCTTTTACTATTACAGTATCAGTAGATGGGCAACCTCCACCTATATTGCTAGTGGATACAACATACCGCGTGGTTGTATCTGGCGAAGCTAAGGGATTGGATATAGTAGGATTACTTAATCCGGTAGCTGGGCTCCACTTATAAATGATTCCCAGTGTATTTATTATACCAATATTTACAGATGCTTGATTACAGGATAATTTATCCTGACCCGCATCGGAAATCACCTTTAATGAATCAGTTAAATGGGTAAATATAGTATTGGAGCAACCATATCCATCAAATGGTTCCAATTTTACAGCAATCAGGGTTCCAGATTTAGGAGGTGGTGTAAATGTCATCGTTTGTTCATTACCGAGAATAAGAGATAATGAACTATCATACCAAGTGTAATTTTGATAACCGTATGGAGCAATTACTTTTATAAAATGATCATCAGGACAAAAGATTGCACCTGTCAATTTTCCACTACACTCGGTATTTACATCTATATACGCGTATCCGAAATGTTTTTTAAAAGTGCAATCGGCTGTTTTAAAAAAAAGACGAATCGTTTTGCCTGCATTGCCAGACAAATCGACCGATACTGCAGACCAATTTTTATACATTACGGTGGTAGTATCCATTCTGCCCGATACTAAAAAACCAGGGAGTGTTCTTCCAACTGCAACGAAAGAAAAGGAGGCACAACTAATCAGCTTTGAGTCAGTAACATTGGTAATTTCAATTTCCATTCTAGGTTGTTCATTTTCCTTGTGGTTGGGTGATTGGAAAACAACTGCATAATTGTAAACAAGCGAGAAATTATTATCATTGGAGGGAATAGTAAATTCGTAAGAAACCCCCTCAGCTTCTCCCCCTCCTAAATTGTTCCCTAGGCGGATAGAATGACCACTACCATTGGGACAACTAACTGGGAAACCTCCATAGTAATCCACTTCATCAGTGTTCGAACTGTACATGGTATGCCTATTGGAAACAGGATATCCTGAATTGACGAGTGAAATGCTATTGCTATTCCCAATAGCTGCTGTAGTACCCGTATAGCAAGTCCAACCAGAAAAAGTTCCTGTTTCAAAATCAATATTGGGAGGGCAATTTTGGGCTGCAATTGTAGAAAAATATCCACTAAGTAGTGAAAATATAACCAACATAAAAATGGAAGCAAGCCATTTCATATTTCTATAGCTATCATCTAAAGTTTTCACAAAGAAAATTTATAGACTAAAGGTAAATAAAATTTGAGTAATAAATATAGATGAACTACCCATTTTCATCTTGTTTGGTTATAAACTATCATACTAGAAGGGCTTCATAGAGTACCTCAATAGTATGCAGTGCTTTTTTTCCAGTACCATCTTTAATTTGGTGTCTACAACTGGTACCTGGGGCAGCGATAATCACTTCAGCTGGCTGATTTCTAACGGTGGGCAATAATACCAATTCCCCAATTTTCATAGAAAGATCATAATGTTCCTTCTCATATCCGAATGAGCCCGCCATTCCACAACATCCAGATGGAATGGTTTCTACTGTATAATTCACTGGAAACGACATCATCTTTACAGAAGGAGAAACAGAGGAAATTGCTTTTTGCTGGCAATGCCCATGTAATTTGATTATTTTTTTTTCAGCCGTAAACAAAGATTGCTGAATAGCTCCCTTCTCCATTTCAGCAGCAATAAATTCATCAATCATAAATACATTTTTTGCCAATTCTTTTGATGCTTCAAAGTTCAAATCATCTGCCAAATCAATGTATTCATCCCTGAAAGTAAGTATAGCAGAGGGTTCTATACCAATCAAGGGAGTCTCCGAAGTTATAATTTTACTAAGTAAGGTGATATTTTTGTTGGCGATTTTTTTCGCTTCCCTTAAAAGACCTTTTGATAACCATGCTCTTCCACTTTCTTCATGTGTAGGAATGGTCACCTCGTATCCTAATTTCTCTAGTAACAAAATTGCTTTAATTCCAATGGCGGTGTCATTAAAATTGGTAAACTCATCGCAAAATAAATAGACTTTTTTATCCCCATTGAGAACAACCTGTGATTTTCTATTTTTATACCATTTCAACAATGTGGTGGTATACAAAGTTGGCATTGATCGTTTTACCCCAAAACCCACCATACGTTTAATCGTATTACTGATTATGGGTGTAGTCATCATAAAATTATAAACACCAGGCAACAAAGCCCCCAATT
>CANJDY010000069.1 GCA_947472635.1 Chitinophagaceae bacterium | reverse complement strand
TTGCAGCATATCGTCACCGGTTAAACGCAGTTGATCCGCTGCTTTTTCTTTATTGTCCCAATTGCGCCATAAGATACTGCTGCAACTTTCGGGTGATATTACGGTGTACCAGGTATTTTGCATCATAAAAACACGGTCGCCCACCCCAATGCCCAGCGCACCACCACTTGCCCCTTCACCAATGATGACGCAGATAACGGGTACCTTTAGACGAAGCATTTCATATATATTGCGGGCGATGGCTTCTCCCTGGCCTCTTTCCTCTGCTTCCAGCCCTGGGTAGGCACCTGGTGTATCGATTAGTGTAATGATAGGTTTGTTAAATTTCTCTGCCAGCTTCATCAAACGGATGGCCTTACGGTATCCTTCTGGATTGGCCATTCCGAAATTTCGGATTTGCCTCATTTTAGTGTTGATTCCCTTTTGCTGACCAATAATCATAACTGTTTGACCATCTAGATCGGCAAAACCACCCACCATTGCTTTGTCATCCTTAAAATTTCGGTCGCCATGCAATTCAACAAAATTGCTGCACATTTTATCGATGTATTTTAGGGTATAGGGTCTGTCGGGATGGCGGCTTAATTGAACTTTTTGCCAAGGGGTTAGGTGTTGGGTAAGTTCTTTTTTAGTTTCAATGATTCTTTGTTCCAACGAAGCGATGGACCCACTCATATTCGTTTTACTTTTTTCCTGTGCTGCTTTCAATAGCTCTATCTGGTCATATAGGTCTTTGATAGGTTTTTCAAAGTCGAGGAACTGTCGGTTTTTTAATTCTGGCATATTACAAATTTATACAACGTAATTAGACGGTGAAAGTAGTGACTGTTATGTAAAATTAAGCGGAAAGATTTTTTAATAAAAGTTTTGGGTAAAAAAAATTAAAATACCTATCTTTGCCATCCCAAAAAAAAGGCATTGAATCAGTAGTGATTTTTTAAGCAGTTTAAAGGGAAACGGGTTGGTAGTTCAGTTGGTTAGAATGCCGCCCTGTCACGGCGGAGGTCGCGGGTTCGAGTCCCGTCCAGCCCGCATAGAAAATTGTTAAGCCTTGTAAATCAATTGATTGCAAGGCTTTCTTTTTTTGGGGGACGTTACAGGGGACGTTTAAATTGGAGGAAGAATCTTCCCCTCTATAATTGGTAAGAACTACAATTTCTTTATTATTTTATCCATCTTCTGCATCTTTGATTCGTTTCCTCCAAATCTGAATCAAATTAATTAATTACTCAATATTTTGGTGGCATATTTTATAGAAAACTTGGGTTATCAATATGCTTCTTTTTACTTCTGCATCTAAATAAACGGAATTACCCCATCCCACCTGTTGACAATTTAAACCTCAAAAACCCATTTTATCACGGCGTAGTTCGTTTTGGGAAAAAATAGCGTGCTTTTTTGGATGATCCAGCATTTTAAATGATAAACAGCTGTCGTAATGAAGCTAAACTCACTCAACGACATACACGGTCACGAGTATCTGGGTTCCTCGCTGTCAAACTTAGCAAAAATTTTATATGTCAAAGGCAAGGTTTCCGCCTTTCAAGGGCATAATCATCACAGCTCCGAAAATATTGAAATGGATATGATTGGTAAGGCGACTATAATATAAAGCATTGGTACGCTTGGGGAATTGAATCCGGCTTTTTTGCCGCTCAATAATTGTAATTGGGGTATGGCGATGGTAGAACTTGACACCAATAAGATTGACCATGAATTTCACAAAAAGAAGATCATAAAGGTTAAAATCTATTGAAAATGGTCAATCAAATCAAGCATGTTACAATAAAATCTGACCTGGCGAGAGGATTGGCTTGGACAGATACAGGGATAATTCATATCGATACGAGATTACCCAAAATTGAGCATTTAGATATCCTGATCCACGAAATCCTGCACATCCAACATCCAAAATGGAGTGAAATGAAGGTGAGAGGACAGGCAGCAGAATTAGCCAAATTGATTTGGGAGCAAGGTTACCGAAAGGTAGATTTATAGTTTTTTTGTGTACGTTTGTCCCTTGTTGAAAAAGAAAAAAGAGAAAAATAGCTATTACAGTGGCAATTTGCTCCTGGGTAACAACTTTTTTAGTTTTTTTATTTACTATTTTTTGAAGTAAATTTTTTGATGAATGGTATTTCATTTCTGTGTTCTTTATCATTCCTTCAGCTATGGATATTTCTTCTAATGCCTGAATAATAATATTATCAATGCTAATTTACTTTGTACTTTTTGCGACTTTTAATAAACCAACTGAATTTGTTTGAATTTATAAATCAAAAAAAATAATAGCATGAAAAAATTTGTATTGTTCCTGCTAATCGCTTTTTTGTCGGCAACGGTAATTTTTGCCCAAAAGAAAAACGATGAAAGGAAGGATGATAAAAAAGAAGAAAAAGTATTTATCAGTAGCAGTCTGGTAAGCAGTTTAAAATTCCGCAGTATCGGTCCGGCCTGGTGCAGCGGGCGCATTGCCGACTTTGCAATGAATCCTGCCAATCCAAAGGAATACTACGTGGCAGTGGCTAGTGGCCATGTTTGGAAAACCGAAAACAACGGCACAACTTGGTCACCGGTATTCGAAAATTATGGCGCCTATTCAATTGCCGATGTTGAACTCGACCCCAACAATATGAATGTGGTATGGGTTGGCACAGGCGAAAACAACCACCAGCGTGCCCTTGGTTATGGCGATGGAATTTACAAATCGGTTGACGGTGGAAAATCGTTCAAAAACATGGGATTGAAACAAAGCCGGCAGATTGGCGGAATTGTCATCGATCCACGCAATTCGAACACTGTTTTTGTGGCAGCAGAAGGCTCAGCCTGGGGACCCGGCGGCGAACGTGGTTTGTATAAAACCACCGACGGCGGAACAACTTGGAAGAAAGTGCTCGAAATCAGCGAAAATACAGGTGTGAACAATGTAAAAATTGACCCCTCGAACCCCGATATTATGTACGCAACCTCTGAACAGCGCCGGCGCCACTGGTTCACAAAAATTGGCGGCGGGCCCGAATCGGCTGTCTACAAATCGGTTGATGGCGGCGAAACATGGAACAAGATTGTAAGTGGCCTTCCATCTGTTGATATAGGTGGAATGGGTATCGATATTTCGCCGGTTGACCCGAATGTAGTTTACCTCATTGTGGAAGCTGCCGAAGCAAAAGGTGGATTTTTCCGTTCAAAAAACAAAGGCGAAAGCTGGGAAAAAATGAGCGACTACACTTCCACTGGTCAGTACTTCAACGAAATTTACTGCGACCCGAAAAATGTAGACAAGGTTTTCTCGATGGAAACTGTGTCGCGATATACAAAGGATGGAGGAAAAACATGGACTACCATCAGCACCGATGGAAGGCATGTTGACGACCATGCTTTCTGGGTTGACCCAAAAGATACCGAACATTACCTGATTGGCGGCGATGGCGGGATTTACGAAACATGGGACAGTGGAAACAGCTTCGATTTTAAGGAAAACCTTCCGGTTACCCAGTTTTACAGGGTGAATGTGGATAATGCGCTTCCGTTTTATAATGTGTACGGCGGAACCCAGGACAACAACAGCATGGTTGGCCCGTCGAGGAATTTAACCCGTGATGGTGTATTAAACGATGAATGGCAGGTAACTGCTGGTGGCGACGGTTTCTGTATTGCAGCCGACCCCAATAACCCCAATATTGTTTACACCGAATCACAATACGGAAATGTTTCGAGGTTCGACAAAAAAAGCGGCGAAGGAATCAGCATAAAACCCCGCGAACCCAAAGGTGAACTCACCTATAAATGGAACTGGAACACACCCATGTTTATCAGCCCCCATAAATCAACCCGTTTGTACTTAGCAGCCAACAAGGTTTTTCGCAGCGACGACCGCGGAGATTCGTGGCAGGTAATCAGCGACGACCTGACCACCCAAACCGACCGCAACAGATTTCAGGTAATGGGTAAATACTGGCCGGCTGAAGCGGTTGCAAAAGATGTTTCAACCTCACTTTGGGGAACCATTGTATCGCTTGATGAATCGAAACTGAAAGAAGGCTTGCTTTATGCGGGAACCGATGACGGTGTGATTTCGGTAACCGAAAATGGTGGCCAGTCGTGGATACAGGAAAAATCTTTCGACGGAGTGCCGCAATATACTTATGTAAGCGACCTGTGTGCCGACCGTTTTGATGAGAATGTGGCGTACGCTGCTTTTAATGGAATTAAAAACGACGATTTTAAACCTTACCTTTTCAAAAGCACCAATAAAGGCAAAAGCTGGACTTCTATCATTGGCAATCTGCCAGAGAACGGAACAGTTCACACCATTATTCAGGACAATTTACGCAAAGAACTTTTGTTTGTTGGTACCGAGTTTGGCGTTTTTTTTACCATCGACAATGGGAAAAACTGGGTACAACTGAAATCGGGACTTCCAACCATTGCTGTAAATGACATTGCAATTCAGGAACGCGAAAGCGATTTGGTGCTTGCTACTTTTGGCCGCGGATTTTACATTCTCGATAATTATAGTTCGCTGCGCGAAATTTCGGAAGAATTAAAAGATAAGGAAGCACAAATTTTCCCGATAAAAGAAGCTTTGATGTACGTGCAAACCAGCAACAATGACAACCAGGGCAGCAACTATTACAAAGCTCCCAATCCCGATTTTGGCGCAACAATAACATATTACCTGAAAGATGCTCCGAAATCAAAAAAGGAAATCAGAAAAGAAAAGGAGAAAGAGTTGTTCAAAGAGAGCAAGCCTATCCCACAACCTACCTGGCGAGAGCTTGAACTTGAAGAAAAAGAGGAAAAAGCCCACCTGATTTTCACCATTTACGACAGTGAAAGTAATGCAGTGCGGCAAATTACCCAATTGCCTTCGAAAGGTATAAACCGCATAAACTGGGATATGCGTTATGCTATGCCAACCACCACGAATGTTTCGGGCAGTTTTAGCCCGGTTGAAACTGGCGGTCGCGTTGGTCGTCGTGGAGGCGGTAGTGGAGGTATTTTGGTAATGCCCGGAAAATACAAAATAGACATGCAGTTGTGGCAAAACGGCGAATTGAAAAAACTGGTCGAACCGGTTGAATTTACCTGCCGCAAACTCGATAATACAACACTTCCGGCGGCGGACTACAACGAAAACGTACAGTTTGCCCGTCAGGTAAACAAATTAGCCATTGCCATGCAGGGTAGCAACCGTTTGCTTAGCGAGCTAACCGCAAAAGTTGAAAACATTAAACAGGCCATTTACACCACCCCCGGTGCAAACCAGGATTTGATGAAAAAGGCCCGTGCATTAAGTGTTGAAATAGAGGGGCTCATCTTTAAAATGAATGGCGTTGCAGCCAAAGCGAGCAGCGAAGAAACACCGCCTTCACAGGTTCCGATGAACGGCCGGTTGGGCGATATTACTTACGCACACATGGGTTCAACCAGCGGAATTACAGGCACTGAAAAAATGAATTTCGAAATATTGAAAGAAGAATTTCCACCCGTGCTTAATACCCTAAAGCGAATTGTGGAAATTGACATTCCGAAACTGGAAGCCGAACTCAACAAAATTGGCTCTCCATGGACTCCAGGCCGATTACCGGTTTGGAAGGAATAGAACTGACTGCTGTTTCTTTCAACTGGTGTCCGTTAGCCGAAGGATCTCAGCTGTATAGAGTTTAAGTATGCCATCCGTTTTAATTGATTAAATGCGGATGGCATCCTTTTTTTGCAATAGATATGACTATTTAGAAACTAAGGTTTTTCTTGGCTTACTTAATGAAAGATGCAGTTCCCCCATATTATTAGGTGAGTTCTAATAAAATTTGTACAAATTGTCAGAATGAACCGAAGTGAATTTCATCTGCTTTTTTTCAATTCTTATCCTTGAATTAATACTATTTTAATTGGTTCATCTGTTTAATTACTTCTGAACAATCTGTGATTCTGCCCTTCGGAAAATTTTTGTCAGGCCAAACATCTAGTGAGCAGCGTTCTAAAAGAGTTACGAAATGCTCATTGATTAATCCATGACTATCGGTCGCAACTTTGAGGTTAAGTCCCAAATGTTTTGACATAAATTGGTACATCGCTATCCGTTTATTGAAGCCATAATCATGCACTTCATTTGGAAGGTGGGTATTCTCAACATTTGCTACTGCCCCAAATAATTTATATATATTTCGGATGTATGGAAACTCTATTTCCGGAGTGTTACTGGTCCAATCATCTCCGTCTGATATTAGTAGCATAGGTTTGGGAGCAAATGCAGCAGCTATTTCAACATTGTTGGTTTCAAAGTTCCCCCATTTATGAATCGGCATACCACTTTCGCAAACACATCCTCCAAAAAAATGAGCAGCAACCATCACTGCGGGAACCGATACGTCTATTCTATCATCTAGCGCAGCCAGTAAAAATGATTGGGTTCCTCCTCCCGAGGCACCGGTAACGGCTAGTCGCTGATCATCTACAAAACCTAGTGAAAGCAGAAAATCTACCACCCGCATGCTATTCCAGGTTTGTAATCTTACTGCTGCTGGGTTTTCATGCAGACAGGGGCTAGATTCGCCATATCCTAACATGTCATAGGCAAAAACAGCAGCACCCATTTTTGCTAAAGTAGCACATCGGTACTGCATGTCTATGCGGTATCTTCCGTAATCGGCTGCACTTTTCCAGTGTCCATGCGGACAAGCTACACCTGCAATTTTTCCGGTAAAATTCCTCGGTAAATAAAGGTTGCCGGTAACATAAAAGCCGGGAAGGCTTTCAAAAGCTACATTTTCAATAGTATAATCAGCAAATACCTGCTTATTGTTGCGTATCGGGTTAAGTGCACACCGAGCAGGCAGCTGCTCCAATTTTGCACCATGGCGTATGGTGGCTCTAATCTGCTCGGCTCGTTTCATCCATCCTTGTTGATCATGATAAGTACGGGCAAATTCAGCTAGATTAGTCTTGCCTTGTGATTCAGTATAGAATTCTCCTTGTCGCAGATCGGATGATTGGGAGTGACCGGTAATCCAAAAGGATGCAAAGCAAATGAATAAAATAATTTTGATATGCATATTTTAAAACAAGTTTTATTAATAGATGGGTACTACCTGTTGGTAGCAGAAAACAGGGAGAGGGAAGGTTATTCTTATTTCTAAGGAAATATTGTACAATAATTCCTTTATTGCAATGCCTGTTCTAATTGTCCCTTTTCTTTTGCTTCTGCCAATTTTTTTAATTGTTTGGACAATTTAAGGTTGTTGTCTTTATTTTCACAATAGTTTAGAAGTAGTATCATCGCATTTAATTTAACCACAGCGGCATTTTTAGCGGCCAGCTTATTTTCCAGGGTATATTTCGTCATTGCGGCAATGTACACGCCTAAATGATCGTTGTTTCCTTTACCTATTTTTTCTATCATGTCCCCCAATACAAAGGAATAATCAGTAGTGCCATTCATCCATTGGCTGATAAAGCGCAATGAATTGTATCGGTCTGTATTTTCACTTTTGAAAGGAATGGATAATAAGTAAGTGGCCGTTTGTAAAACAAAGGGTTCTGCCTTTTTGTAGTCAGCAGTTTTTTCGAGTTTGATTAGTTCGAAATTTGGCAGCGTTTGCGCCTGTAGGTGATAACCTAAAAAAAGAAATAGACCGATAATTGTATTTTTCATAATCAGGATGATTGATTAATCAGCGGGCATTGGAATGCATCCGGCTAAAATGATTTTACTTCCAACTTGCCAAAATAGCTTGTGCGGAAGAAATAAATAGTGATTCTTTTACCAAGATAAGCACTAAAAACTATACTTTGATTGATTAGCTGCTATTAAAAATATTTCAGCCTGCTCTATTTGTTTTCAATATATTTACTATTTACAGAAATAGATGAAAGGAAGAATCAAAACGGGATAATTTGATAAAAACAAACGTATGAAAAAAATGTATACCAAGCTGAATTTTTATTCTTTGATTTTCGTTTTATTATGTGCGACATCCGTTTTTTCTCAGCAAAATGCAGCTAAGGAGGATTGGGAAATTCTTTTTAATGGTAAGGATATCAAGGATTGGGTGCCTAAAATCAATCACCACGAAGTGGGCGAAAACTACGGCAATACTTTTAGGGTGGAAGAGGGCATTGTAAAAATTCGGTACGATCAATACGATGTATTTAATGAGCAATTTGGGCATTTGTATTTCAAAAAACCGTATGCGTATTATCACCTGGTTTTTGACTATCGCATTTTGGGCCAGTGGCGCAAAGATGCTCCAGAGTATACCATCAAAAATAGTGGAGTTATGTTTCACTCGCAGGATCCGCATACAATGCCGCGTGAGCAGAATTGGCCCATCTCTATTGAGTTTCAGTTATTGGCTGGGTTAGGAGATGGTGTTGCTAGGCCTACTGGCAATATGTGTTCGCCTGGTACAGATGTAGTTTTTCAGGGGCATATCGATCCACGCCATTGTATTCCCTCCGTTTCCAAAACTTATGAAGGTGATCAATGGGTAAAGGGAGAGATTATCGTGTTGGGCGATTCGCTGATTACCCATATCATCAATGGTGATACCGTATTACAGTACTCCAAGCCGCAGATAGGTGGTGGGGTAGTAGCCAATTACGATCCTGCCATCAAGGTGGACGGAAAATTACTGAAAGAAGGTTTTATCGCATTGCAAAGCGAGGGGCAACCGGTCGATTTTCGCAATATAAAAATACTTAACCTGCAGGGTTGCATGGATCCAACATCCAAAAAGTACAAATCCTATTTTGTGAAGGGGGATGGTACTACTTGTAAATAATTACACCAGTAAGGAAAAGAATAGCTATAGTTCTATCATTGCTTTTATCACGCCTGTTGCGGGATTGAGCCAGCTTTCAAAATTGTCTTTTACGGCATCAAATGTTACCCGGTGGGTGATATAGGTTGCTGGATTTACCCAGCCTTTTTTCATGGATTCAATCACCCATTCAAAGTCTGTTCTGGTGGCATTTCGGCTACTCATTAGCGTGGTTTCTCTTTTGTGAAACTCGGGATGATTGAAACTGATTTCTCCCTTTTGTAGGCCGATCAGCACATACCTTCCACCATGACCTACATATTGAAAGGCATTATTGATAGCGTTCAAACTGCCAGTAGCGTCGATTACTATAGTGGGCATATCGCCCTTTGTGATTTTTTTCAGTTGTTCCAGGGCATCTTCATTGGTAGGATTGATGGTAAAATCAACTGCCAGTTTTTCTCGGCAAAATTGTAGTCGGTCTTCATTGATATCCATTGCAATTACTTTACCGCCTGCAATTCTGGCAAACTCCATAGTACCCAATCCAATGGGGCCTGCACCGATCACCAGTACGAATTCGCCGGCTGTAATGGCTGCTCTCCTTACGCCGTGGGCACCGATGGCCAGCGGCTCTACCAATGCCAGTTCATCGAAGCTGAGCCCTTCACCATGAACCAATGAATAGGAGGGCACGGTTAGATATTCTCTCATTCCACCATCGGTATGTACACCGCAAACTTTAATATTTGTACAGCAATTGGGTTTTTCCATTCTGCAGGCAATACATTGTCCGCAATAAAAATAGGGGATAAAGGTAACGGCTTCACCGATTGAAAAACCCTCGGCTTCGGTACTAACTATTTCGGCCGCAAGCTCGTGGCCCAGTATTCTTGGATAGCTAAAAAAAGGCTGTGTGCCTTCAAAGGCATGGAGGTCGGTGCCACAGATGCCGATTCGTTTTATCTTGAGCAATGTTTCGCCAGTGGCTGCTGAAGGTATGGGTGAGTTGGTATAGTCAAATAGGTGAGGGGTTGTACAAATAAGCGTTTGCATCATGGTCTATTATCGGTTCGTTGAAAGTTATTTGTGCAAAGAAAAGAAGCCGGTTTTCCTGATTATACGAGTTGGAAAATTTTGTTCATGAATACCCATTTTTCGCCTTCTTTGGCCCAGGGCAGTGGGAATTGGAATTTCCACATCAATTGTTCCCATTCTTGAACATTGGGATCTGCCAGGTCCATTGCTGTTTTTCTTTCAAAGCTAAAGGTTTCATCGGTGTCCATGGTCATAACCAGCCTATTACCGGTTCGGTAAATTTCCATTTGGGTGATGCCAGCACCCAAAATACTCTCTTTTATTCCAGGCCAACCAATTCCATCCTTATGCCATTGTTCATATTCTTCAATCATTTTGGGGTCATCTACCAGATCGAGGGCAAGGAAATATCTTTTCATGGTGTTATGTTAGCTGGTCAACAGTTTTTTATGGTTGTAATTACGAAGTTGCAAGAAATGTAAGGGTTGACCAAATTTTTTTAGAGTATGGGCTGGTTTAAAAGATGTCATCTCCTCGGAGGGAGATGACATCTCTTAATTGTGAGATTTAATTGTGAGATGTCATCTCAATAAAAAGCCCGCTTCTTAGTTAGAAGCGGGCTGTATTGAATTCACCGGTGGTGAAATAAACTAGTAACGGTAATGCTCCGCTTTGAAAGGACCTTCATTGGAAATTCCCAAATAGGCACTTTGCGTTGGGGTCAATTCGTCCAATACCACGCCGAT
>CANJDY010000068.1 GCA_947472635.1 Chitinophagaceae bacterium | reverse complement strand
GTTCCTTTCGGCCACTCAGGCATCTCTCCTACCTGCCCTAACTTTATTAAGGGGTTGCAAAAATACACTTCAGCCCCCATATACCCAAAACAAAATAAGAAAAAGAACAAAATAATTTATGAATGCCTGCTGAAACGGTATTTCATAAGAATTAAAATAAAAAATTCAAGTTCCTCCTTATAATCAGACTGCTAGAATTCAGCATTCATCTAAGCTGGCAGACAAAAAAAATCCAAATACAGAGGTATTTGGAAATGATTTTTTTGAAAATATTTTACATGGCTGCCAATTGCACTTTTTGCTGCAATTCCATTACACTTTCTTTAAATATGGTATCTGTATCCATCAGGTCCTTTACCGTTTGGCAGCTATGAATGACGGTGGTATGGTCCCTTCCTCCAAAATGCTCTCCAATCGTTTTGAGCGAGTTTTTGGTAAAGGCCTTTGATAAAAACATCGTTATTTGACGAGCCTGAACAATTTCACGCTTTCTGGTTTTTTGAAGTAGCTTATCATAAGGTACATCATAGTATTCGCAGACCATTTTTTGAATGGCATCGATTGTAATTTCCTTACTGGAAGATTTTACAAAATTGCGAAGAACCTTCTTAGCCAACTCAAGATCAATTTCACGTTTATTGAGCGAAGATTGTGCCAATAATGATATTAGTGCTCCTTCTAGCTCCCTTACATTGCTGTTGATATTATACGCAATGTATTTTACTACTTCCCTCGGCATCTCAAGTCCGTCATTCTTCATTTTCTTCTCTAAAATCTCAATCTTGGTATCATAGTCCGGCACCTGAAGATCGGCACTTAAACCCCATCTAAAACGACTCAACAAGCGTTCCTGAACTCCCTCAAGGTCTTTGGGCGCTTTGTCACTGGTTAATATGAGCTGCTTTCCACTTTGGTGAAGGTGATTGAAGATAGAAAAGAAGGCATCCTGCGACTTTTCGGCACGATTGAAGAATTGCACATCATCTATAATCAATACATCTATCAACTGATAAAAATGGATGAAGTCATTGATGGCGCCATTACGGCCGTGGTCTATAAACTGATTGATAAACTTTTCAGAGCTTACATACAACACTACCTTATTACTATGAAGCCTTTTTACTTCATTTCCGATAGCTTGTGCAAGATGTGTTTTACCTAATCCTACACCGCCGTATATTACTAATGGATTAAATGAAGTGGTACCCGGCTTTTCGGCAACTGTTTTCCCCGCTCTTCTGGCCACCCTGTTGCAATCTCCCTCTACATAACTATCAAAGGTATACGCATGATTGAGCTGGGGGTCAATCTGCATTTTTTTTAATCCCGGAATAACAAATGGATTTTTAACCGGATTGTTGATTACCAAAGGAAAATCCATTTCGTTGTTTGAGTATGATTTAAAACCATGTCCAGGTACATCCATTGTGAGCGGCTTGTTTTTACTATTGCCACTATCCACCATGATACGATATTCCAAACGCGCATCTTTTCCCAATTCTCTTTTTAGTGTTTTAGCCAACAAGCTGATATAATGCTCTTCGAGGTATTCAAAAAAGAATTGACTGGGTACTTGTATCGTCAATACCTTTTCTTTTAACGCAACCGGCTTGATAGGTTCAAACCATGTTTTGTAATGCTGCCATTCAACAATGTCTTTGATTATTTCTAAGCAATTGGACCATACTTTATCAAAAACTTTATCCATTATTCCTTATTCGATTTATATTGAGTTAATATTATTCCTTGAATTTTGATTCCACCATCTTTTATCAACAATCCAAGCGGTTTTTGATAGCCAAGCGAATATCAAAATAAATTGTTAATAAAAAAATTTTTTTTCTTCCTTTTTTTTAAACTACTAAGGAAAAAAAATAATTCCTGAGTCGCCCTTAAAGAAACTGGCCTGTTTCTGATTTCACCCGATCTCTGTAATGCACGTCCCTACTCATTTGTTCATCCCAAAAAAAACCCATCCCCCTTCATATAACTAAAAAATAATATCCCAAAATATATCTATTTACTTCTACCTTATTAAGAAAAAATATCACTCGTTATTGCCAACTACTTTATCAACGACAGTCTTTGAAAATTATTATGGATAGTTATCCCCAATTAAATGGTCCAAATCAGGAACTTAAAACTAATTTCATCACCCTGCATTTCAAAATTTTTCAATACAAAACTGCTCAACATTTTATAAGTAAATAAGTTTACTTTTGCTCAATAAAATTTACAAAATGAGTTACGAATTATCAGGAAAACTAGTGGCTAAGTATGATGTGGTACAGCGCACGGAAACTTTCAAGACAAGAGAGTTTGCAGTTGAAAAAACAGATGACATAGGTGGTAGAACCGTTACGAATTATGTAAAGTTCCAATCTGTACAGGATAAAACTGCTATCATCGACAAAGTCAATATTGGCGATGAGATAAAAGTATATTTCAATATCAAAGGCAGCAAATGGGAAAAAGAGGGTAAAGTAAATTATATCACTAATTTGGACGCTTGGAGAATAGAACAGGTTTTACAATCTGGATCAGATTCATCTGTGACTGATACAGAATATATCGAACCCCTGGATACTTTTTCAGCATCATCACCTGAAGCAATAGACGATTTGCCATTTTAATACTATCCAGCACCAATAAGCATTTCAATGGATATGAATTAATTTACACGCTTCTTTTGGTAGCTTTTAATCTAACAAATCCGGTTCGAATTTCCCTTTTTTGTATTAAAAGTCCCGTAAGGGGATTTGCTGGAATATGCAACAAAAAGTTTCTTTACAATTATTACCACACCAATTGGCTGATGCAGCCAATATAATCACTTCTATTGCCAACGCTACAGGCAAAAAGCAGCGTAGTATTACTGGATTTCAAATTCAAAAACAATCAATCGATGCTAGAGGGAAGACCATATGGATAAACTGTACGGTCAATGCTTTTATTGATGAGCCATTTCAACAAAGGATTATTCAATCCTTTCATTTTAAGGATGTGGGCAATGCTGCAAAAAAAACAATCATCATTGGGGCAGGTCCCGCAGGATTATTTGCAGCACTCCAATTACTGGAACTAGGCATTCAACCCATTATTTTGGAGCGGGGAAAAGATGTGCGGGCCAGAAGAAGGGATTTGGCTATCCTAAATAAGGAAGGCATCGTAAACCCCGATAGTAACTATTGCTTTGGAGAAGGTGGTGCGGGTACTTATAGCGATGGTAAATTGTACACCCGAAGCAACAAGAGAGGCGATATCGACAGAATACTAAACCTCTTTGTACATTTTGGTGCCGAAGAAAAAATTTTATACGAGGCCCATCCCCATATCGGCACCAATAAATTGCCGCATATCATCACTGCTATGAGAGAGCAATTAATAGCAAGTGGGGCAAAATTTATGTTTGAAAAAAAAGTTACCGACCTAGTGATAGATGCCGATAGGGTTACCGGAGTGTACACTTCAGATGGCGACCTTTTTAAAGCAGATGCTGTAATACTGGCCACTGGCCACTCGGCAAGAGATATTTTTGAATTACTACACCGAAAAAAAATAACCATCGAAGCAAAACCTTTTGCACTAGGCGTAAGGGTGGAACACCCGCAAATACTGATTGACCAAATGCAATACCATTGCACAAGCAGGGGCGAATTTTTACCCCCCGCAGCATATAGCCTGGTGCAACAGGTAAATGGCCGAGGAGTATTTTCATTTTGCATGTGCCCAGGAGGTATCATTGCGCCTGCCGCTACCTCGCCAGGCGAACTGGTAGTAAATGGCTGGAGCCCATCTAAAAGAAACAATCCTTTTGCCAATAGCGGAATGGTAGTGCAGGTAGAAATAGCTGATGCGGCTATTGCAAGAAAAAAAAACACCCGCCTTTCGCAGGATCCTACTGATGATCCGCTTCAATTGATGTGGTTTCAGCAAATGGTGGAGCAACATTGTTTTGAGGCTGGAGGTGGTAATTGTAAAGCCCCTGCACAACGCATGGTTGATTTTTCTACTGGACGACTGTCCGCCTCCTTGCCTACCTGCTCTTACCAACCAGGTTTGACATCCACTCAACTAAGTGAAGTGCTCCCTGATTTTGTATACGATGCTCTAGCAAAAGGATTCAAAGCATTTGGAAAAAAAATGAAAGGATATTATAGCAATGAAGCAATCGTAGTTGCCACCGAAAGCCGAACCTCTTCCCCTATCCGTATTCCCAGAGATACCAACACTTTAACCCATCCTCAATTAATAAATTTTTATCCCTGCGGCGAAGGTGCTGGTTATGCAGGTGGCATCGTAAGTGCCGCTATGGATGGAGAAAGAATTGCAAAGCAGATAGAAAAAGTAATGGGGAATTAATAAATTGTGAGCTATCCGTTTTCAGTAATCGATTACCCCAAATCTATATCCGTATTGTCGCCAATATTCAGTGACCTTGTTTCGCCTTTTATCCCTGTATCACTTCCTATTAATGAATCATCCAATACTACATCATATAGCTTAGAAAAAGATCCGATAATAGATTCTTTTACGATGGTATAATTCAAAATAGTATTTTCTCCTATTGATACATTGGGGCCAATGACCGAGTTCTTAATATCGCAGCCCTCTCCAATACTCACTGGAGGTATAATGATGGTGTTTTCAAAATTTTCCACCCCAGCTACTTTACCGCCAAACTTTTTAAGCAGGGTAGCATTGGATTTGAGCAAGGTTTCTTTTTTTCCACAATCAAACCAGGTCTGTACTTTCACCGACTTAAATCTTGCACCGCCCTGAATCATACATTCAATAGCATCCGTTAAATTAAGCTCACTAGTACCGATACCCGTTTTTTCCATAATGGACTTTATACAGACAAATAAAGACTGGGTCTCAATTATTTTATAAATCCCTACCAATGCCATATTACTTTTAGGGATAGCGGGCTTTTCCACCACACGGGTAATATATTCGTCTTCATCAATTTCAGCTACTCCAAAATTTCTTGGGTCATCTACCTTTTTTACAGCAAGCACAGAGTAGTCGGATTCTATTATCGCCTTTACATCATATTCAGCAATCGTATCACCCAACACAATTAGCACCTGGTCATCTCCCACAATCTCTTTGGCTAGATCAATCGCATGGCCCGTGCCGTATCTTTCATTTTGATAAACAAAATGACAGGTAAGCGCTGGGTAGTTGGCTTTTACATAATCTTGAATTTTTTCGCCCAAATAACCAACTATAAAAACAAATTCATGAATACCTGCTTCATGCAACTGGTCAATAATGATACTTAATATGGTTTTTCCGGCTAAAGGTATTAGGGCCTTTGGCTGTGTATAGGTATGTGGTCGGAGTTTGGTGCCTGCTCCTGCTACGGGGATAATCGCCTTCATATGTAAAACTTAGTCCGCCAACTGCGGCAATTTGGTTTATGTTTCGATGCTCTTATTGAATAATGAACGTGAAAGTAGTTCATTTTGTGGAAATGATGTAGGTAATAAACAGCTATTTATTCATATTCGCTCTGTTAAATAACCACACGTTTGTATATTTGCATTCATAAAAAAGATACATGCAAAGAGATACATTGGTTTTTGATATCATCAATAAGGAATTAGAACGTCAACGACATGGAATTGAGTTGATTGCCTCGGAAAATTTCACCTCTTTACAGGTAATCCAGGCTTCGGGCAGTGTAATGACAAATAAATATGCTGAGGGTTACCCTGGCAGAAGATATTACGCAGGTTGTGAATTTGTAGACCAGACAGAGCAGTTGGCAATTGACCGCCTAAAACAAATTTTTAATTGTGAATATGCCAATGTGCAGCCCCATAGCGGTGCTCAAGCCAATGCGGCAGTGGCATTAGCAGTATTGCAGCCAGGGGATAAAATACTCGGTCTCGATCTTAGCATGGGAGGGCATCTTACCCATGGCTCACCGGTCAATTATTCTGGCAAAACCTATGAAGCCCATTTCTATGGTGTGGTTAAGGAAACCGGACTAATAGATTATGATACACTCGAAGAAAAAGCAAGAACCCATAAACCAAAACTTATTTTTTGCGGAGCCTCTGCCTATAGTCGCGATTGGGACTATGCGCGAATTAGAAAAGTAGCCGACGAAGTAGGTGCTTTTGTGCAATGTGATATGGCCCATCCTGCCGGCTTAATTGCAAAAGGTTTATTAAGTTCCCCTTTTGAACATTGCCATTTTGTTACTTCCACCACCCACAAAACCTTACGTGGCCCAAGAGGTGGTATCATTTTAATGAAAAGCGATTTTGAAAACCCTTTTGGACTAAAAGATGTAAAAGGCAATACCCGTATGATGAGCAACCTAATGGACATGGCGGTTTTTCCAGGTGTACAGGGCGGTCCACTACAACATATCATTGCAGCAAAAGCCATTGCTTTCGGCGAAATACTTACTGATGAATTTTCAGTGTATGCCCAACAGGTAGTAACCAATGCACAGGCTATGGCCAAAGCATTTGTAGATAAAGGATACCAGCTAATCAGTAATGGTACCGATAACCATTTAATGCTGATAGATTTGCGCAATAAAAATATCAGTGGAAAAAAAGCGGAGCAGGCGCTGGTTCAGGCAGATATTACCCTTAACAAAAACATGGTTCCCTTTGATGACAAATCTGCCTTTGTAACCTCCGGTATCCGTGTAGGAACGGCTGCCATCACCACCCGCGGAATGAAAGAAGCGGATATGCAATTTGTAGTGAATGCTGTAGATAAAGTATTGATGAATGCAGACGATGTCACCATAATGGAAGCAGTACGTGGAGAGGTAAATGAATTCATGAAGCAGTTCGTTTTATATCCTGAGCTTTAACCAGCTAAGAAACGACCAATGGGTCACTAAAACATCCCTACATATGATACAACGCATTCAATCGGTTTGGTTACTGGTAGCATCGGTAATGGCCTTTCTTACCCTAAAAGTTTCTTTTTACAGCGGCACCTTCTTGACCGACAACCAATACCACCAGTTAAATGGTACCGACAATATTTTGTTGATGACTACCACCATCGCAGTAGGCATCGTAGCCTTGCTGGCAATTTTTTTATATAAAACAAGGAGCATCCAATTTCGCTTGTGCATCATCGGTATATTATTAGACCTGCTACTGCTTTTTTTATATTTAAAGGCCAAACAAAATTTCACCCAAGGGGAATATGCCATCACCGCTGCTTTACACCTTTTGATTCAACTATCCTTCGCTTCTGCAGCAAGGGGAATCAGAAAAGATGACAAACTAATCAAAGACAGTGATCGACTTAGATAGGTTTAGAGGATTAGAGGTTTAGAGGTTTAGGAGTTTAGAGGTTTAGGGGGTTAGATAAAAATTTTCCTGTATGGCTTTCCTTGCATTTTATCAAACCTGCTGGTGTTCCTGCATATACTAGGCTACCCCCAGCATCACCTGCTTCGGGGCCCAAATCAATCACCCAATCGGCACTTTTTATTACATCCGTATTGTGCTCAATAACCAAAATAGTATGCCCTTGTTCTATCAAGGCGTTAAAAGAAGTTAGCAACTTTTTAATATCATGAAAATGAAGCCCGGTGGTAGGTTCATCAAAAATAAACAGGATAGTGCCCTGCGACTTCCCCTTCCCTAAAAATGAAGCCAACTTTACCCGCTGCGCCTCCCCACCTGATAAAGTATTGCTTGACTGCCCTAGTTTAACGTACCCCAATCCTACATCACTTAAAGGCTGGATTTTTTTTGCCACATCCACTTCCGCTGAAAAAAACAGAATAGCCTCATCCACACTCATCTCCAATACATCATAAATATTTTTCCCTTTATAAGCCACTTCCAACACCTCCTCCTTAAATCTTTTTCCACCACAAATTTCACATGTCAAATGCACATCTGCAAGAAACTGCATTTCTACCACCTGCTCTCCCTCTCCCTTACACGCGTCGCACCTACCGGCATCTACATTAAACGAAAAGTGCTTGGGTAAAAAACCCCTTATTTTACTAAGCGACTGCTCACTATACAACTCTCTAATTTCATCATATGCTTTGATATAAGTTACCGGGTTACTTCTGGATGATTTACCGATTGGATTTTGATCAATCAGCTCAATTTGAGAAACAGATTCAATGTCGCCCTCAATGGATTGATGCATGCCCGCTTTTTCTCCACCCTCCCCTTTTAATTTTTGAAGCGCCGGATATAGAATCTGTTTTACGAGGGTGGTTTTGCCACTCCCGCTCACTCCGCTCACCACGCAAAAAACATTCAAAGGGAATTCAACTGAAATGTTTTTAAGATTATTTTGCCTTGCTCCCTTTATGGTAATACTTTTATTCCATTTACGCAGTAGCTTGGGTGCTTCAATTTTTAGCTCCCCTTTTAAATACTTTCCAGTCAAACTTTTTTCATCTGCTATCAACTCCTCGTAATTTCCAGCAGCTACCACTTCGCCACCCAGGTGACTCGCTAATGGCCCCATATCAATGATATAATCAGCCTCTCGCATCATCATCTCATCATGCTCAACCACCACCACCGTATTGCCCAAATCCCTTAACTCTTTTAATACACCAATCAATTTTACGGTATCCCGGCTATGAAGTCCAATAGATGGTTCATCTAAAATGTACAACGAATTGGTTAAGTTACTTCCAAGGCTTCTGGTAAGCTGAATACGTTGGCTTTCGCCTCCACTCAAAGAGTTCGCCAGCCGGTGTAGGGTAAGGTAGCCTAATCCGACATCCATCAATGTTTTAATACGATGATGAATTTCAATTAAAATCCTTTTGGCTACCTGCTGCTGATAAACACTCAGTTGTAATTGATCAAACCATTTTTTTAAATCCCTCACTGGCATCGTGCACAATTGTCCGATATGTTGATGGGCAATTTTAATATACAACGCTTCCTTTCTTAATCGATAGCCTTTGCAATCCGGACAAATGGTTCGGCCCCTATATCTACTCAACAAAACACGGTACTGCACCTTGTATAAATTTTGCTCTACTTCTTTAAAAAAATCATTGATCCCATTGGCATGTGCATTTCCCTCCCACAATATCCTCAGCTCCTCAACCGTGAGATCAATAATTGGTTTGTGTACAGGAAAATTAAAATGCTTTGCTGCACGTATGAATTGCTCCTTCCACTGGCCCAATTTTTCCCCCTTCCAAGGGGCAACTGCTCCTTCGTAAACGCTTAACTGTTTATTGGGTATTACCAGGTCAGCATCAACTCCCAATACCTGGCTAAAGCCCTCGCAGGTAGGACAGGCCCCAAAGGGATTGTTGAATGAAAAAAGATTGGGTACGGGTTCTTCAAAAGTAATTCCATCTAGCTCAAATTTATTACTGAATGGGATAAATCGATTTCCATTAATTTCCAACATCAATTCCCCCTCTCCTTCATAAAAAGCTGTGCCGGCAGAATCACTGATACGATGAAGGTCATCTTCATCAAAGTTCTTTACAATTAGTCGGTCTATTAATAAATACACCTCCCCCTTCCCTGTTGAAGGAATTACTTTTTTGATAAGTGAATCGGACTCCAACAAGGTTTCTATGCGCTGAATCTCCTGATTGAAATAAATACGGGAAAAACCCTTTTGAACCAAAATAGTCAACTCTTCCTTTACCTCCCTGTTGGCATGCTGCTTAAATGGTACTAATATCAATACCTTATCGCCTATTACCAGCCCCTCAATCGCCTTTATCACATCTGCCACATCATCCTTCTTTACTTCTCTTCCGCTAACAGGTGAAAGGGTGGTGCCCGCCCTTGCAAATAAAAGCCTTAGATAATCATATAGCTCTGTCATGCTCCCAACAGTACTTCTGGGTGTGCGGGTTATAACTTTTTGTTCGATGGCGATGGCCGGACACAAACCCTTGATAAAGTCCACTTCAGGTTTATTCATCCGCTGCATAAACTGGCGGGCATAGCTACTTAAGCTTTCGGCATACCTTCGCTGACCTTCAGCAAACAAGGTATCAATGGTTAGGGAGGATTTTCCAGAACCGGAAACACCTGTAACTACTACCAGCTGATTACGTGGTATCGTAACCGTAACATTTTTTAAATTATGTGTCCTTGCCCCCTGGATAAAAATACCCTCCTGTCTTACTACAGGGGGCGTTTTTTTTGGGGGAGTAATTTTCTTTGTTGCCATTATTTAGATTTACAAAAGTAATGCCTTGTAACTGCCTTCCGGCATAAATGTGAAATTCTTCTTAAAATCATTTATAAAGTTCACCTTAGTTAAAAATATCCACTACTTTTATTATAACAAATAGCTGAATAAAAAGTTAAACCATTTATCTAGTACCTATTTTTTGTCGATTTGCTATTAATTCAAATTTAAAAAATCTCGCCTATACATTCTGAACTTCTACATTGAATTTTTCTTATTGGTACAAAAATGTTTTACTCCAACAAAAATGTAGAAGTATATGAATAGTCTTAACAATCTTTCCGAAAAAGAATTGGTGCAACTTTATCTGAATGGCAACGTGAATGCTTTGTCTACTTTAATTAGTCGATACAAAGATCGAATTTATACTGCCATTTATTTGCTGGTAAAAGATAAGTACATGGCAGAAGATCTTTTCCAGGATGTATTTATCCGTATCATTGACACTTTG